>NZ_JBBOTR010000012.1:0-4067 GCF_038005725.1 Bacillus sp. FSL R12-0074 | reverse complement strand
CTTTCTTCTGAATACCTAAGAGAACTAAATCTATTCATAGATGCATTTACTTTTCTCTTACAAAAACCAATAATCTCATGGAATTTAGGCATCTCTTTTGGAATAAACTTCTCATAAAATTTATCCATTTCATCTATTAATTTTGCTAGACGTTCAAATTTACCCTTATACGGCTTCAACTCTTCATTTTCTTTTTCCAAACGCTTCACTGTTGTATGTAAATCTGTATTACTCGCTTGTAGTGCTTCATTCTTGCGATGTAACGTCATATTTTCACGTTTAAAAGCTTCTGATGCCTTTGCCTTAGTTTTGAGTTCCTCAAAGTCTTCTACTCTCATTTCAACGGTTTTAGAGCGTAAGATACCACCCTTGTGTTTAACTTCGATCTTATCGACGTTATTTGTTGATTTCACTGCATTTTGTAATTGATTCAAACGAGATTCTAATTGTTCCATTTGTTTATTTACTACTTCTTTTTTCTGTAAGCATTGTCCCATTTCTTTTTCTAAAGCTTTTATCTCTTCTTTTGCGCTCATTACCTTGAATTTTCGCATTTCTACATGCTTTTTATCACTTGATACACCACGTTCCAAATAAAAGCCCTTTTCTACCATGTGAGCATGAAAATCGTCCTGGAGTGAAACCAATTCTTTTCGGTTAAAAATTTGTTTAGCTGATAACTTATTTTCTCCGGTTACTGGAATCATTCCAACGTGCATATGAGGTGTTTTCTCGTCCAAATGCACAGTTGCGTGTACAATATTTTGTTCACCATATCTATCTTTTAAGAAGCTATACGCTTCTTTGAAAAACACCTTCTGTTGAGCTGGATCAACCATATCTAATACATCAAAAAATTCTCTATCACTTGTAACGACAAACTCACACATCACAACCGCATCTTTTCGAATCGCTCGATTGGTCTCTACATTTTGTTCAATCTTATCTTTCACTGTTTTCAAATAATCAATGTGGCCATCATTATGTAAATCGTAATTCAATTGTGTTCGATCCAGCTCAATATCATGATTTGTGTGACTTTCTTTTTCTCGCTGATTATGAATCTGAATTCCTTTCACATCTCGCATTTTAAATTTCTGCATTCGGCAAATTGCAAAACTCATTTTTCACCTCTTTTTCCATGGTTCTACGTCCTTATCAGTCCTTAGAACCATATAAAGTATATAGACTTCACCCCTGTTTTTCGGTGGACTTCCATGTAAAGTATAGCACACTATACTTTACTATCGTAAAGGTGTGCCCTGCGGGGCTATTCGGCAAGCCGAATAAAGACCTTGGGCATTGCCCAAACCCACTGGGGAACTCTTCCCCAGACCCCATATAAAAACAAAAAACGTGGAATAAATAGTTGTTCTCCCATGAACGCTATTTATTCCACGTTTTCTTGACCACGAGCCTCTAAACCCTCAAACTCCCGAAGGCAACCCCACCGGTCAAAAACCGCCCTGTGGGGCCACCTCCCGTAGTTTGCATGAGGGTTCCCCTCATGGTAAAGAAACTTTCGCGGCATAATCGCTTTGTCATTATGCCAAATATTTAGGAATCAAATCTATTAATTTCAAGATACTTTAGCATTTCTAGAAACAATGTATAAAATTAATACAAAAATAAATAATGAAATGCTAACTACACCAGTTACCGCTTCATTACTTACTGTATAATTTACAATAGTAATAATAAATAAACAAAGAGCACCTATTAATGCTAACTTTTCTTTTATAAATTTAAGCATAAAAGTCCCTCCTTCTATATATTTACTCTATTAATATACCATATTTTCCCCAAATATGGTAATATATGATTGTATGAAAATTAAAATAAAAAGGGGTAATGTAAATGTTTAAAAAGAAATTTTTGCCTGTATTAATCGGTACTTTCTTATTTAGTTCTGTAGTTCCTGGAATTTCCTTTGCAGCTGAAACAAAAAATGCAAAAGTAGAACAACAACAGCAACAAGCAATTGATAATGAAATGTTTAGTCAATCAAAAACTATCTTGCAAGCAATTGAAAATATCCCTAATAGTGTAGTAGAACAAGGCCCACAAAAAACTGCAGAATGGTTACAAAATAAAACAGGATATTATGTAAGCATTGATAATAAGGAAAATTTAATCTTTAATGAAATTGATCCTGCTAAATCTAAAAATATACAATCATTTAGCGCTTCAGCTTGTATTGGAGCTGTTGGAGTAGCACTTGTTAGTAATGGTATTCCATTTACTAAAATATTAAAAGTTAAATCGGCACTTAAAGCTCTTGGAGGAACTGCAAATGCAGTTTCTAAAATCAAAAAATATTATGATTCATATCGTTATAATGGATTTTCTAGAAATGATTCAATAAAAAAAGCTTTAAATAAAGCATCTAGTGGACTAGCTGGAGATACTAAAGCTGCACTTTTAGACTTTTTCAATTTAAGCAATGTTATTGCAAACTGTTTTTAAATAATAAATATTTTCATAATACATATGAAAACTAAACAAAAAAGAGTGTTTGTATATTAATTTATACTACACTCTTTTTTAATGCCTTCTTGTTTTTGGGTGTGAGTGCTGGCTAGTCGTGTGGGGGCTAAACCCCACGAATTTAACGTAACTAGATATGGCAAGAGCTGATTACTTTGGTCGATGGATCTAGGCGGTTCGGCTGGTACAATTGCTAGCCCAAGTCGAGCAACTTAACCTCGTTTTTGGTCTGTTCGGCTTGGCGAAAGCTAAAAACCAGCCGAATTTTTCCAGGCAATGGAGGAAAGGTGGAGATTTTTGAGTGTTCTTTACTCAAAAATACTACCTGACCATTGCCTGGAAAAAAGCCGTTCTTAGAACGATATAAAGATGTTTAACTTTTAACTCTGCTAAACTCAAAAAAAGAACAAAATCAAAACTATATAATAAATAAAAGAAGGAAAAGCTCTTTAGTTTTTTTAGTTAAGTCCTTGATATATAAGGGTTTGTGATGTTTTTTAGGTTTTTAACATTAACTCTTATAGCAGTTAATGTTAACTGTTATAGCAGTTAACATTAACTGCTATAGCGGTTAATGTTAACTCTATATAAGAGTTAATTTTGATTTTAGTTGTCCTTTTTAAATGTATTTTTTTTAACTCTAGTTTAACAGTTAGACTTAACTCTAAATAAGAGTTGATTCAAATTTATATAGGTGTTATTATTAACTCAAACATTTTTAGGGAGGATATAAAAATGCCTAAAGTCTCAATGGTTGAGAACACTAAAATAGTTAACCCTGATGGAGAAATACTAGAAGAAACAAAAAGCGTTACTTTCAATTATGGAAAAGAACCCGACTACATAAAAGTTTATCTTGATAACATCATGTTTCTTGCTGAAATATCGGGATGGATCAGTAAAATCATGTATGAATTAATAAAATCAGTTTCGTATGCTAACAAAGGACAATTTATAATCATAAATGCTGGCTACAAAAGAATAATCGCTTCGAGTTTAGGAATTAAACTACAATCAGTTACAAATGCAATAAATCAATTAGTGAAAAAAGGAATTTTGATAAAAATAGAATCAGGAGTTTTTCAACTCAATCCACAATATTTCGGAAAAGGTGAATGGAAAGACATTTCAAAAATTAGATATGAAGTCGAATTAAATGCTAAAGGTAAATCTATTAAACTAAAAGAAATCGAAACTGAAGAAGAACCACAAAAAATAGAAGCATAAAAAAACGCCCTAGAATCAATTCTAAGGCATTTTTAATGTTCTAGTTCATCTTCATACTCATGTAATTCAATGATATTTTCTAAATCTCCCTGCATACGTGCATACTCTAAACCACCATCCACCGCTACAGAACGACACGAACAATACTTAAAATCATGAGTAAATTTAGATTCAATTACATCACCACATTTTCGGCATTGAATCGCATTTCTCTTTAGCTTTTTCATTGATAATCCTCCTATCAAAGTCCTCTTTCATTTTCACGTTCTTTTCTTTGTTGTTTTTGTTCTTTTTGTTGATTTTCAAGAAACTTTGATGCTGTTTCATATCCTCTTTTCTCATGTTCATTCAAC
>NZ_JBBOTR010000011.1:0-5111 GCF_038005725.1 Bacillus sp. FSL R12-0074 | reverse complement strand
CTTTCTTCTGAATACCTAAGAGAACTAAATCTATTCATAGATGCATTTACTTTTCTCTTACAAAAACCAATAATCTCATGGAATTTAGGCATCTCTTTTGGAATAAACTTCTCATAAAATTTATCCATCTCATCAATTAATTTTGCTAAACGTTCAAATTTACCCTTATACGGCTTCAACTCTTCATTTTCTTTTTCCAAACGCTTCACTGTTGTATGTAAATCTGTATTACTCGCTTGTAACGCTTCATTCTTGCGATGTAACGTCATATTTTCACGTTTAAAGGCTTCTGATGCCTTTGCCTTAGTTTTGAGTTCCTCAAAGTCTTCTACGCTCATTTCAACGCTTTTAGAGCGTAAGATACCACCTTTATGTTTAACTTCAATCTTATCGACTTTATTTGTTGATTTCACTGCGTTTTGTAATTGATTCAAACGAGATTCTAATTGTTCCATTTGTTTATTTACTACTTCTTTTTTCTGTAGGCATTGTCCCATCTCTTTTTCTAAAGCTTTTATCTCTTCTTTTGCAGTCATTGCCTTAAGTTTTCGCATTTCTATATGCTTTTTGTCACTTGATACACCACGTTCCAAATAAAAGCCCTTTTCTACCATGTGAGCATGAAAATCGTCCTGGAGTGAAACCAATTCTTTTCGGTTAAAAATTTGTTTAGCTGATAACTTATTTTCTCCGGTTACTGGAACCATTCCAACGTGCATATGAGGTGTTTTCTCGTCCAAATGCACAGCTGCGTGTACAATATTTTGTTCACCATATCTATCTTTTAAGAAGCTATACGCTTCTTTGAAAAACACCTTCTGTTGAGCTGGATCAACTATATCTAATACATCAAAAAATTCTCTATCACTTGTAACAACAAACTCACACATCACAACCGCATCTTTTCGAATCGCTCGATTGGTCTCTACATTTTGTTCAATCTTGTCTTTCACTGTTTTCAAATAATCAATGTGACCATCATTATGTAAATCGTAATTCAATTGTGTTCGATCCGATTCAATATCATGATTTGTGTGGCTCTCTTTTTCTCTCTGATTATGAATCTGAATTCCCTTCACATCTCGCATTTTAAATTTCTGCATTCGGCAAATTGCATAACTCATTTTTTCGCCTCTTTTCCAATTGGTTCTACGTCCTTATCAGTCCCTAGAACCATATAAAGTATATATACTTCTCTACTGTTTTTTCGGTGGACTTCCATGTAAAGTATAGCACACTATACTTTACTATCGTAAAGGTGTGCCCTGCGGGGCTGTTCGGCAAGCCGAACCAAACCTTGGACTTTGTCCAAACCTACAAGGGGAACTCTTCCCCTTGACCCCCTCAATCGAACTCCCCAACCCCTCAATCCTTGAGGGGCTCCCTCGCCGGTTGGCAGGAACAAACGGTAGTTTGTTCAGTGCCAAGAGGGTTCGGGTGTAGTCCAGTTGGTCAAGTCAAATACTCCCTTCGCTTCGCTAGGTCCGTTTTGATTGACCAACACAAATAATTACCGTTTACTGTTCATATTTTTTACTTCTTTTGATTTTAAACATCCCTACCACAATCCCTATAAAACTTCCTAATACAATTCCTAAACCAAGATTGTTTGTATAGTAGCCTACAGTTGATCCAAACCCCATACCCATTAATAGTTCTATCATTATCGATTCACCATTTTTATTATTAGCATTCAAACTATTTCCCCTCCGTTTTCTTCACCGCATATTCATATAATCGTTCATTAAACTCTTTATCTATTTTTAAAAATTGATTCTCAATGTTATAGCGTTCTTCTACTTCTTTCAACAACAATACTTCTAGTTCAGGCATCTCATATTTTCCCTCAACAATAATTGGTCGAGCTGGTTGTATTTTCACTTGTAACGAAGTTAATTTACAAAATTGTGGTACAGAAAGTTCTCTCATCTTCGCCAACATTTCTAACTTCTCATATTGTTCTTCATTCACTGTAAACTTGACTTGAATGGTTTTCTCTTTGTCCATTTTAGTACCTCCACAATGTACTTTTTAGTACATACAATTGTACCATTAAGTACCATATAATCCAAGTATTACATAAATGAAAACTTAAATTTCTACTTCTGTAATACTACCTAACTTTTCACCTCTTTTTTTCTATAAAATCAACATTACTCAAACTTGTTATATACCTTTCAGACGCTCCAGATCTACCTCTAACCTATCTGTATTTTCTTATTCACACAAAAAAAAACACCAAAGAACAAAAAGTCCTCTCAGACAAGCCGAGAGGACTTTTAAATATATATCTTATTATTTTGTTCTCACTTCATCCGAAACCACACTAAGAGTATGCAAGATTTTATTCAAAAAAAGAATAGCGGAGATCCTTAGAATCCGCGCTACATCAACGATGTATAAAATTATGTATAAGAGATAAATAGACATGAAAACAAGAAACCTCATAAAAACAAGGATTCTATCAAAATCCTTGCTACCGATAATAGGACGTTATGTTAACCAAGTGTGTATAGAATATACATTGATTTTCACTTTTGAATTTTACAATTCTGTTATACAGGGGTAGAAAGATATTATAATTAATTTGTGATAATTTATGAGTAGTTTAATTTGTTTTAAAATAAGTAGAGGATTATAAAGTGTGTTCGATTTTTGGTCAAGTCCTACATGTCTTATTCTTTGGAGGAAATATGCTTAAAGATAATTTTAAAATTAGTAATATTCCCACTGTTTTATGGGGAAATAAGAGTGAAAAAATTTTTATTGCAGTACATGGAAATATGTCAAATAAAGAAGATACAGTTATTGAAATTTTAGCTGAAGAAGCCAATCGAAAAGGTTATCAAGTATTAAGCTTTGATTTACCTGAGCATGGAGAAAGAATAAATGATAATACTCCTTGCAAAGTACAGTTTTGTGTTAATGAATTATCTATAGTTATGAATTACGCAAAAGAACATTGGAAAGAAGTAAGTGTATTTGCATGTAGTATGGGAGCTTATTTTAGCCTTTTAGCCTATCAAAATGATGTGTTAGAAAAGGCATTATTTTTATCACCAGTAGTTAATATGGAACGAATTATAGAAAATATGATGAAATGGTTTAATATAACACCAGAGCTTTTGCAAAAAGAAATGACTATAGAAACACCTGTTGGTCAAAAGTTATATTGGGATTATTTATGCTATGTAAAAGAACATCCTATTAATACGTGGAATACAGATACATATATTATGTATGGAGCCAAGGATGAACTGTGCGAATTTGAAATTATTAACTATTTTACAAAAAAACATCATTGTGAATTAGAAGTCATGGAAACAGGTGAACATTACTTTCATACTAAAGAACAGTTAAAGGTATTTAAACAGTGGTTACACAAACATATCGATTAACAAAATTGTTATTAAAGAGAAGATGTTAAACTACTGAGAAATATATTTGAATTATTTACTTCCACTAACGAATTTTACGTCAACTAGCACCTTTTACGGGGAGCTAGTTGTTTTGTTGTTTTGACCTTTTCTTTTCCCCTTGTTTTTGGGTGTAAGTGCTGGCTGGGGGTTTGGGGGCTAGCCCCCAAGGACTTAACGTAACTGCATATTGCAAAAGGGAACTACATGGATCGATAGGACTGGGTGGTTCGGCTGGTACAATTGCTGGTCCAAGTCGAGCAACTTAACCTCGTTTTTGGTCTGTTCGGCTTGGCGAAAGCTAAAAACCAGCCGAAAAAAGATTTGCAAGGAGGGAGCAAAGCGGACAAGGTGGAGATTTTTGAGTGGTGTTTACTCAAAAATACTACCTGTTCCTTGCGGAACTTTTAGCCCTTATATAGAGAGTGAGAAGAGAAGTACTTTAAAAAGTTTTAAAAAGGTTGATATATCAGTAGTTTTAGAGATTTTCGTGTATCCCCAAAAAGGGACACTTCCGTCCCCAAAAAGGGACACACAAAATAACAACAAAAAAGGACTTGAAAAATCAAGTCCTAGAATAATTTATTAGGTAAATTCTTTAATATAGGCATTTTCATAGCTTTATGGAACATGACCTGTAAATGCTCTGGTACGTTTTCCTTATCTCCTGCAAAAATAATATGAGGATTTACGAAAAGTGAATATGCTTTCGCATTATTACCTTCTATACCGCTTTCTGCTTTAGTTATTAAACCTTTTTTAACTAAGGAATTAACTATTTCGCTTGTTTTGTTTCTACCTCTACCGAGTTCTTCAGCGAGTTTTGTAATATTCATTGGAACTGGTGTTTTCTCTTTAATATCAAAAACAAGTGCATTGCTTCCAAATGAAACGTAAGGAGTCATATCTATTAAAAATATTTTTTCTTGACCTGTTAAATAATCATTTTTATTTAGATAACTCAAGTTCCCTTGCAAGATTTGAGCAAACCTCACTTTCGATTGAGGACTCTTTTTAGTACCTATGTAAATCTCTTTACCACCAGTAGCCTTACTTAATACCTTTAAAGCTTCATCTACTGCGTCTTGATCCATCCCATGATGTTCTTCTTCAAACTGTTTCTGCTCAATCTCTAAATCTCTTTTTCTCGCTTTTTGTTCAGCTTGTCCAAAGTTAATAATCTTTTTTGTCATGTGTTGTTGCTCCTCTCGATATTACGAGCACCAACAAAAATACCAAAAATCATAATTCGGGTATTACCCTAATAATAAAATTATGATAATCTATAAACAGATGATTAAGTTTTAGGTATTTTTGCTGAAATACCCTTTAGAACGAGCCATGTTAGCCGCATGGCTCGTTTTTATTTTATCATGCCTGTCCTTCCTTTTCCTCAAATTCATGTAACTCAATGATATTTTCCAAATTCCCTTGCATACGAGCATACTCCAAACCACCATCTACTCCCACTGATCCACACGAACAACACTTAAAATCATGTGTAAATTTAGATTCAATTACATCACCACATTTTCGACATTGAATTGCATTTTTCTTTAACTTTTTCATTGATAATCCTCCTATCAAAGTCCTCTTTCATTTCCACGTTCTTTTCTTTGTTGTTTTTGTTCTTTTCGTTGATTTTCAAGAAACTTTGATGCTGTTTCATATCCTCTTTTCTCATGTTCATTCAAT
>NZ_JBBOTR010000010.1:0-7203 GCF_038005725.1 Bacillus sp. FSL R12-0074 | reverse complement strand
AATGGAAGGTGGAACCAATCAATGAATGTCACAGAATTTCAACAGTGGGTAAAGGACTATTACAAAATGAGAGGTTGGTCAGATTTAGATATTTTTATTCGAATTGGTTTTCTTGCTGAAGAAACAGGTGAAGTAGCACGAGCTATTAGAGCTTTAGAAATTGGAAGGGATAGACCAGACGAAGTAGCTGGAACTTGGGAAGAAAATAAGAAAGAATTAACGGAGGAACTAGGAGATGTGTTAGGGAACTTAATTGTTATTGCTAACAAATATGATATTTCTTTAGAAGAGGTTTTTAAATCACATAAAGAGAAACTTGCAGAGCGTTATTCTAATTAAAAATTAGAAGTTACATAATACAATTAGAGAAATATATATCAACAGAAGGGAGACAGCATATTTAGTCTCCTTTTAATACTTAGTTCCTATAATCCTGAGTTACGTTAACAAAAAATAGGTTGGGTACCTTTTGGATGTCCAAAAGGTACCCAACCTATTCGATTTATAATTTTATGAATCTTTTTTTCGCCTTCTTTATCATCCGCAGCATCTAGATGCATTTTATTTACCTCGACCAAAAGTCATCCGATTTCACGTTTGGATCTATTTGTCGCAATGCCCTCAATACTTTTTGCATGGTTCGTTGATTAGAAGCATGCTTTGCCGTAAAGGTTAAATCTGTAACGGTATTTTTGCTCAATCCACTAGTTTTTTGCAACCATCAAAAGTAGTTGTGATTATAAGGTTTCCCTTTGCTTTTTGGCAAGAGTGTTGGCTCGTCGTGTGGGGGCGAAACCCCACGTATTAAACGTATCAATATATAGTATAAGAACTATTTTTAAGCGATTGATCTAAGCGGTTCGGCTCGTATACTTGCTAGTCCAAGTCGAGAACCATTATTTTGCTTTTTGTCTATCGGCTTGGCGATATAAGCAAATCGAGCCGAAAAAAGTTCCGCAAGGACTATATATAAAAGAAAAGGCGTTAGCCTTTAGGTGAGGATGAACGAACCGACTTTTTTATATAGAGGGTGGAGATTTTTGAGTGTTCTTTTCAAAAATACAACCCGTTCCTTGCGGAACTTTTAGCCTTTATATATAGAGTGAGAAGAGAGAGAGTTTTAAAAGTGGTATAAAACGTTGATATAACTAGGTTTATGATGTTTTTCGTGTGTATCGAAAACAATACACATTCGTATCGAAAACAATACACACGAAAATGAGTAAAAAAATAAGATTGACTAATTGTCAATCTTAAAATAATTTATCTGGTAACTCTTTCAATATCTTCATTTTCATAGCTTTATAAAAGATCGCTTTAAGTGCTTCATTTACATTATCCTTATCTCCTGCATAAATAATGTGCGGATTTACAAATAATGAATAAGCTTTTGCATTATTTCCTTCAATTCCACTTTCAGCTTTCGCTAATATCCCTTTTTTAACCAAAGAATTTACTGAAAGACTTGTATTCGCTCGTGTTAATCCAATTTTTTTTGCAAGTCCTGAAATATTCAATGGAACTGGATTTTTTGATTTCACATCCTCAACAATACAGTTTGAATTAAAAGCAATCGAAGAAACAATATCAATTAAAAATGCTTTTTCTTTAGCTGTAAAGTATTCCCTTTCCCTTAAAAATTCATAATTACTTTGCAAAATTTGAGCAAACCTCACTTTCGACTGAGGACTTTTTTTAGTACCTATGTAAAGCTCTTTACCAGTAGCTTTAGCCATAGTTTCCATGGCTTTTTCTAATTCAACTTCTGAAACATCATTATATAACTCTTGAAATTTTTCATTTTCAATTTCTAAATCTCTTTTTCTAGCATTTCTTTCAGCTTGTCCAAAATCTACAACTTTTGTCATAAAATAATTCTCTCCCTTAGTGGAAGGAATCAACTAACCTATGCTACAATGTGTATAGAATATATATTAGGTTGATTCCAACCTGATTATGAAAAACCGCCTGTCCGCCAAGACATTGGGCGGTTTTTTCGTCTTTCTCTATAATAACATGGAATCTCTTACTAAGGATTCCCATCTGTTGCAAAAACACAACATTCAATCCTCTTTTTCTGCTTCAAACGCACCCCAATTAGCAATTAATTCTGTTTCTTTTCCTTCTATTTCTTGCTGTTGCAAGGCTCTATCCATTCCGACACGCCTCGTTAATCCTCGACTACTTTCGAAATTCGGTACATAGTTAATATGTAAATGCGGATTGGCTTCATCATTATGTAAAACCATGTTATAAACTATTAGATTTTGATTTCGCTCTTGAAACGCCTCAGCATAGCGCTTCAGTGCTTCTTTTTTAGCTTCCCTATACTTTGGGTCGTCTTTGCCTTCCCCAATCGCTACAACCAATTCTCGTTGCTCATGTGTCTTATCGTCTTTATGTATTTTGTCATAGTAGTCCTGAATCTTACGGTCATTCCGTTTTTGTTTCTCATTATATTTGTCGACTGCTTCTTGAAAAACATCCTTGTATACACTTCGGATGTCTTTTTGAATAAAATAGATATTCTCGTCTAACCTAGCTGGATCTATACCAGGATTCCCATGAATATTTTCCCTGTTATTATGGCTCAATGAACTTTGGTAAGATTGATTAAATGAGATAGAACCCAACATAAAGTACCACCACTTCCCCTAGATTAATTGATACCATAAGTCTAGCAAAGCGACGAAATGGAGTCAATTAACGTAACCCTATACGTGTTTTGACGCTATCGCATCAAAACAGATAGGGGTCTGCGACGCTCTTCGGCTCTGCCGAGCCACGTCCTACGTGGCAAAACAAAACCTTGGGCTTTGCCCAAACCCACTGGGGAACTCTTCCCCAGACCCCCTCAATCAAACTCCCCAACCCCTCAATCCTTGAGGGGCTCCCTCGCCGGTTGGCATCCCCAAAACGGTTCGTTTTGAGGAAATGCCAAGAGGGTGATACTTCAGCTGCACGTATCAACTCCTTAATGCTCCTTTCATGGATCAGCACAAACCGCTGAACCATTCCAGTCCGCTTACCGTTGACACTTACCGATTATTTTCCCTCTCCCAATAATCATTTCGCGAGTTGTTCCAATCGCTTATTAAATCTTCTGTCATAAGCAATATAACCATTCCCCTGGCGTGACCCCGTTTAGTTTTTAGACATATTATATAAATGTTTATTTGATTATTAACTGAGGTGAATTATTGTGATAAATCCTTACTATATTAAAAACAGGGCAATAGGCGGAGTCTATACAACCCATGGAGCTCAATCAACAATGCATGCAGTATATCATGCAATGCAACATATGCCATACTATCATCATCCAGCTATACCTTATCATGAAACCATACAATATTATCCAGCTATAGAATATACATCTCAAAGTATATATCCTACTACTTTTACAACAATTCCATTTTATTAACATTCTCTTGTTTTTAGTCTGTTCGGTTTGGCGACATACCACCCACCGCCGAAATCCATTCTTTGCGCTTTCCCCTTTTTTTGGGGTGTGAGTGCAAAGAATGGGGTAAAGCGAAGCGAGGGACTAGCCACTTTTAGTGTCATAGAAATCTAGAGTAAGAGTTAAATTCATGGACAGCTGATCTAAGCGGTTCGGCAGGTACAATTGCTAGTGCAAGTCGTGCTACCTAAATCCTCGTTTTTGTTATTCTCGAAAGTAAACTTTTAAATATTAGTTTACTTTCATTTCCTTGATTTTATTGACTCTATTTCAATTTACCCATTCCCTCCAAAATCACTAATAAAAGTATACATTCAAAATACAACAAATAAAGAAGTTAGAGTACTATGAACAAAAAAGAAAAAAGCTAGCTCCATGCTAGCTTTTTTACATAATTTTCGTTATCGGCAATCGAAAATATTCGAGTTTTATTATATTGCCTTCAAAAATTAGCTAATAACTTGTAACTTTCTTAAATAGAGATAATACCAGTAAACCCAAATATAAGGGATGATATAAGAAAAAAATGTCCAGATAATATTCCATCCGTTACCATATACGACTTTCCCACTTAAAACCAATGTCATTTCAAGGAGAGTAGTAAATAGCGATATAAAAAAGACCATCAAGTAAGGTCTTTTGGTTTTCTTTATAAAGAATATCAAGTAACTTGCCAAAATCGGATAAAGTCCTATATTGAAAGGTAAGCCAGACAAAGTTTTTTGATCAAGGAAAGGAGCAATTCTCCAAAAGCCACAATAAAAGCCGAATTCATTTACGACAAAAGCAACGACACAACAAAATGAGCCAATCAGAGGTATAATTCTTCTCTCCTTTTTGTAAAGGTGAAAAATTCCAACACTCCAAGGTAACACAAATGCAATTAGAATATTAAATAACATCTTGACTCTACCTTCCTTTCCTTATAAGCATCTTCACCTTCCTCCTTATAATTTAAACTAAAAAAGTTTTCCAAACCAACGCAACATGATAATTACAATCAACTGAGTTATGATTAAATTATAAGGCTGCTTAACTCTTATTTTGTTCTCAAAAATATATCCCATATACACATCTAGTTTACATAAAACCACTTAACGGTAGTAAAAAAACACTGGTATTACACCAGTGTTTTTTTCTTTTGTCCTTCTTGATAATAAGCATATAAATTGTAGATTAAGGCTAATAAAATTAATACAAATAATACATAATTATGGATCTGGGCCGTTCCATTTATCATTTTACGTACATCACTTAGTAATCCTATTGTACAAAGAATTAATAATACAATAGTAGATCCCTTTAATTTCATAATATCAACCCCTTTAAACTTCAAATGCAAATAATATGATATCAATTATATTTTACCATTTAATATTTATAATTTCACTTTTATATAATTCTAGTTTCCATAAGATATCATTATCGGTAGCAGACAAAAAAGCCCATCTTTTTTTTCATAAAGGATCAGCTTGTTTATCTTTCTATTATTCTAAACAACTTATTAAAAAGAATATAATACAACCAAGTATTAAACCCTGTATCTTACCATCTCTTCCACCAAGGTTTTTTAGCTTCTTGATAAATTTCTTCGATTTTTTTATCAAAAGCTGTATCTCGTTTTGCAATATATTCAATCATTTTTTGCATATCTTCAATTTGTTGATCTTTTTCTTTTTCCCTTTTTTGAGATTCCAACAACTGTTTTTTTATTTCAATTTCAGTTTCTTCAGATGCTTGCAACTTAGAAATTATCATTTGGTTTTGTTCTTCAATTTGTTCTATTTGCTTTTGAAATGAATTTGCTAATTTCTGAATCTCATATTGCATTTTGTGCGGAATTAAATCGTTCTTTAATTCCTTATTTATCAATGGTTGCACGCTTTGTATCGGTGATTCTTTCTTCTGTCTTCGTATCACTGCTACGGAAGCCGCCATATCAAGGTTTACTCCAGCTTCTTTTCTAGCTTGAATCAAATCTCTAAATGTTAACTCATCTATATCAGTAAAAATCCTTGTATTGTTTTCATTTTTCCGAAAAACATACCCTGCTTTTTCAAGGGATTGGGCGTACTTCCTAACTGTACTTTCAGCAATTCCAAATGTTTTAGCAATATCATGACTTTTTAATTCCTTAGGGATTCCCTCTAACAATTCAACTTTTGTATCACCCGTATCGGCCATCGCTACCACCTCTTTCTATTTTTATAAGCGATATATCGGCGATATAATATAAATAAATAACACTTGAAATAAACATAACAAAAAATAAACAAGAATACACAAAAAATTTCAGACAAATTAAGCATATACTCGTCTTTTTTAAACATCAACATACACTATGATTTAAAACAATCATAATCAAATTTATACAAGATTGTATACAAAAAAAGGGGAAAGAAAATAGCAAGAATCTCCAGAATCCTTGCTATACCAATAATGTATAAAACCATGCATATAAATTGGACAAGTGTAGAAACAAGAAACCTAGAAAAGACAAGGATTCTCGTAAAACTTTGCTACCGATAATAGGACGTTATGTTAACCAAACATGAATAGAATATACTATAAAAATCTACTGATTTTTTCACATATTCTATGATAAGGTGGTTGTAAATGGAAATGTATACAATCATTAGAAAATATATAGGAGTGACAGAGGAATATTATGAGATATCCTAATAATCTTTATGTAATACTGTTTCTTATAATTGGCACTGCAATATTCGTAATTATAAAGGCTTATTCACCAAAAATTGAGGCTAAAAATCTATCATTTATAATGGTCAGCTTAGGGGTGAATCTACTCACAATTCCAGTCGCATTTTTTATAGGTGCAATGACAACAGACTCTCCAGATAGTACTGAACTTCTTTTTTGGGGAGTATTTCTCTTTATTCAGGGAATACCGCTCCTCATACTAATTCTAGCTTTGATATGGTGGTTTATCCGCAAGGGCAAAGAAAAAATCGACACATAGAATTTTAAAATGACTTCCAATAACGAATGTTATGGTAAGTTAAAATGCAAATAATTTGAAAACAGGATTAGATATTAACTAATCCTGTTTTTCCTTATTAGCTTTGAGCTTTTGTAATATATGTTTTAACTGAAGGTGCTTGATATGTATTGAATTGATCGAGTAACCCTTGTGGTTCTGTATCTACAAGAGCCATAGAACGATATTTTTCCTGTAGGAATTGCTCTTCTGTCATGTGATTAAATAAGGACATAAGTGGTGTGTAATAATTATTAATATTTAAGAGTCCGCATGGTTTCTGATGTAATCCTAACTGAGCCCATGTGAAAACCTCAAAGAATTCCTCTAATGTACCTGGACCGCCTGGTAATGCAATGAATCCATCTACTAGTTCTGCTATCTTAGCTTTTCTCTCGTGCATAGACTCAACGACGATAAGCTCTGATAAGTTTTTATGAGAGATTTCCCTTTCCTCAAGGAATGTAGGCATTACTCCAATGACATGTCCACCAGTTTCTAACACGGCATCGGCAACAGCGCCCATTACGCCAACACTTGCGCCCCCATATACAAGCGTAATATTACGCTTAGCAAGCTCTCCTCCTAGAGCTTTTGCTCCTTCAATATAAAGACTAGACGCCCCATTACTTGATCCACAAAATACAGCTATTCTTTTCATAAATATCTCCTCCTAAGTAAATCATCGTTATCGATTATACATAATGATGGATCGTTTGTTAAACTTAGGTGGATTCATAAA
>NZ_JBBOTR010000009.1:0-9829 GCF_038005725.1 Bacillus sp. FSL R12-0074 | reverse complement strand
TATGTAAAAGTTTACATTCGTATTTATAATAAATAAAAAGCACTTTTTAATGTTTTAAAAGTGCTTTAACTTGATGTTGATGTGACGGAACCTCAGTATGTAGAAATTTAAAAAAGCCCCTTCATAATGTTAAAGGGACTTTGCTCACACAAATGATCTGCACATCAATTCATCTTTGATATACAGATCATTTGTATGATAATTTTTATAAATAATTGCTAAATAATGAACTTACATAAATGCTTTTAAAAGTTCTTGAACGAATGGAAGTGCTCCACCTACAAATTTTAAAACTGCCATTGCGATTGCCATATTATTTCCTCCTCTTTTGTTCGTAGTAAGGTATGATGATTTTTATAAATAATTGCGGAATAATGAACTTACATTACTGCTTTTAAAAGCTCTCCTACTAATGGAAGCACTCCACCTAAGAATGATAAAACTGCCATTGCGATTGTCATATTATTTCCTCCTCTTTTGTTGATGCTAAGATGTGATTTATCTTTATGCTTTTATTATAGTAAGCGCTTACATTTATATCAATAAATTTTTATATGTAATATTGCATATTATAGGGAATGAATTGGGCATATGGTGCTACTCCTATCATTGACAGTAAACTAATATTCAAAAATTCACTTTCAAGAGCTCACTACATATTAATTATTTAATATTTAAATTAATCACATTAAGGATAGTGTAATATAGTTAGTAGGAGATGGTTTTATGTTAAAAATAGAACAAAACAAAGTGAGTTTAATTTCAGGAATTAGCTTATTAATATTGTTTTTGACTAACTCTTTTATAAAAAGTGATTTTTGGGTGATTTGTATAGATGCAATTTTAGCTTTGGTTAACTTAGTTTTATTTATTATTTCTAGAGATATATAAAAAACTAAGTTACGTAGAAAAATGGAGAAGTTAGATGAAGTAAAATGATTTTGGCTTTTTTATAAATATTGCTCTTATATTTGTAGGGATATGTATTTTTAGATTGGAATAGGGGTTCAGCCGAGATACGTGTAAAACTAGGTCATAGTAATACATTTTTTACCAAACGTTGTTTATCGGTGATATTTGTAACATAAACGTTCGTTTTTGTTACGTTTTGTATTTGGAAATACGAAATATCCTAACCGTTGAACTAGCTGTAACAAAATACTGTATCAATAATAATCCGTAAACATTATTATTAAAATACCTTTTTGTTACACGATAATCAGATAATGGAAATAAAATACAGCCTATGACCCAAAATTACATGTATCTCGGCTGAACCCCGAATATAGCCAACTAAAGAAAAGGGCAGAATCTGGATTCAGATTCTGCCCTTTTCTTTAGTTGGCTATTACAGTTAAGATGGTTTACTTTCGACAAACATTGTTTTTACTTTGTTAGATTACCAAATGATAGTAAGTGTATACAAGATTTCATGCAAGATTGCATGAATAAAGAAATATAGTATCGGAAAAATAATTCAAATCAAGTTTACAGTGAATGAAGAAGATAATGTTTAGTATATCAAATGAATTGAGGGAGAAGTGGTTACGGGTGCTAGTCAATCAAAACGGACCTAGCGAAGCGAAGGGAGTATTTGACTTGACCAAACTGGACTACACCCAAACCCTCTTGGCATGGAACAAACTATTGTTTGTTCCTGCCGACCGGCGAGGTAGCCCCTCAAGGAGTTGAGGGGCTGGGGAGTTCGAATGTTGTGTTTTTGCAAGAGATGGAAAGCTTTAACAAGGTGTTTCATGTTATTATAAAGAAAGACGTATAAACGAGAAAAACCGCCCATGCTTTGGACGGCAGGCGGTTTTTCTTAATAAGGTTGGAATCAACCAATATATATTCTATATACATTCTAACATATAAAAGTTGATTTCTTCCACTAAGGGAGAGAATTATTTTATGACAAAAGTTGTAGATTTTGGACAAGCTGAAAAAAAAGCGAAAATAAGAGATAGTAAGATTGATAGTATTTATGATCAGTTGCAAGCTGGTGGTTACTCAGAAGAAGAGAAAGCAATGCTTTTGCAGTTGTTAAGTAAGACGACTGGTGGGGAAGAATATTTCATAGGTAAAAAGAAAAAGCCTACAGATCGGGTGAGATTTGTGCAAATTATAATGGATAATGTAGATTATTTGATTGAAATAGGTTATTTAAGTAGTAAGGAAGAAGCCTTTTTATTTAAATTAACTTCCTCTGTAGAGTTTAAAACTAATGTTCTTGTAGAACGTGAGACAAATAATCCAGCATCACCTACATATTTAGCTGAAAAGTTTAAAATGACTCGTCAAAGTATTTCTAGTGTCATGAATGGTTTATTAAAAAAGGGAGTATTAGCAGTTGCACAATCAGGTGTTACAACTGAAGATGGACGAGTTTGTACTAGTCGTACATGGTTTGTAAATCCAAATGTTATGTGTTGTTCTCCTAAAGATGGAATAGATAAAGCAACTCAACACATTTTTAGAGATTCATTAAGAAATTTTAAAGTCGAAGATCAAGGGAAGAAAAAACATAAACTACCTATTTATTTATTTTAAAAGAACGCAAAAAAACTTGCGTTCTTTTTTTTTTTGTTATTTACCTTTTTTTAGGTGTCACTTTTTTTTGACACCGGTGTCACTTTTTTTTGACACTCCATCTTCTATAAACCCTTGATACTACTGACTTTCTTCACTTTGCTCTTCTCACTCTTATATATATAGCTAAAAGTTCCGCAAGGAACGGGTCGTATTTTCTTTCGCTTTGCTACAGAAAATCTCCACCCTTTTCGCTTTGCTACATCCTTGCGGAACTTTTTTCGGCTCGAGTTTGGATATCACCAAGCCGATACATCCAAAAGCAACTATTTGGGATCATCGGCTTGAATTGCGATTATACGAGCCGAACCGCTAGTGCCTTCGTTTAATAATTTCACTTACCACATTGATAGATACGTAATACGTGGGGGCTCGTCCCCACACGACGAACCAGCCTCAACCCCAAAAGCAAAGGAAAACCTTCTTTTAAACCTGTTTATTTTGCTTTTTAAGCGTTTATTTTTGTTTTGACGACAAATAGTATTGTTTTAGATTTATATCTTTTAAAAAGGATCCTGAAGCGTTTAAATAGCATCTTGTATTTTGTTGTTATTTATTTCTAGATTAAGGATTTATATTTATTTAATGCTTATTGTTTTCTTTTAGTATTTTAAAGTAATGTTTGATTGCAATTTATTAAAAATATCATGTCGTTAGTGAGTACTCATATGGAGACATCAAAGGGACTTTGTGTACTCACTGAGTCTACATCTGGGGACATAATGGGTACATTTGGAGGGTTTTGTGTCGTCAGTGAGTGGACATCCTGGGAATTTTCGTGTACCCACGTTTAAGCTAGGCTCCGCCTAGTCCCAACCCCTAGTTGGGCCCAAAAAACCCTTATGCTCTTCTGTCTTTTTTAATTCAGAATTTCCAATTTTATAGAATAGCTTGTTTTTTAATTAAAAATTATTATGTTAAAAAACAAATAGTTAATTTATGTGTATGTAGGAAGGTTTAGGGGATCCCTATTTAGGAACAAAATTCATGAAGGTGTTTAGGTGTTTGTTTAAATAGTTTTAATAAGTGTTCATCTGAACAAGGTATTTATCTGAACAGCAACTAAACACCTGATATAATAATGTTTATGAGCGCTGTTCAGATGCTGTTTGTTTGTTTAGATAGGAGTGATTTAAACAATGGTTAGGGAAAAACATGAATTAATTTGGCTATCGGCTGAAGATATAGCAAAACAAGTTGGTGTATCTTCAATGACAATTAAACGAAATTGCAATACTTATGAAGAATTTATTCTATTCAAACAGGGGGAGAAAAATAAGTACTATATTTCTTCTGAATGTGTGGATGTTTTAAAATTTATTAATAAACTTCGAAATAAAAAGAATGTCCCTCATAAAGAGATTCTAGAAGTATTAGACAAAGAAGGTTTTAAAAAATATATTGCTGTTGATATGGAAGTTGTTCAGGAAAACACTTCTAAACAAACATTTGAACAAACTATGTTTACCTTAGATGAAGTGAGAAAAATAGTTGCGGAAGAATTAGAAAAGGCAATGGAAGATCAAGCAAATAAGAAAGATGAACAAATTATGTATTTGATGAGAGAGATTCAAGATTTAAAAAGAATTATGATAGAAGAAAAACAAGCAATATTAGAAATAGATTCATCCGAACAACAAGTAAACAATGGAGAAGTACAAGAGATTAAAAAGGAATCGTGGTGGCGACGCATGTGGAATCGCTGAGTCCTGGCGTTTATGCCGCGAAAGTTCCTTGACGATGAGGGGAACCCTCATGCAAACTCGCCAGGGGTGGCCCCAGAAGGGCGGTTTTTGCCCGCTGGGGTTAGCTTTGGGAGTTTGAGGGTTCGGAGGCTCGTCGTCAAGGGAACCGTGGAATAAAAAGCGAGGACGGACCCCAGGACAGGGCAAAAACCAATGTCTTCGCCAAGATTCGTGGTTCTACTGTTAGAAAAAGGCGAATAAGAATATAGCATACATACAATAAGGGAATGCAGTATAGATCAGTCTACAAGCATTCCCTTGCTATTAATATGTTTTTATTCTAATAACATTTTTTGTTTATATTAATTATTGCAGTACTACAAATAATAATAATTAGAAAGGCTATTAAACAAAGAAATGGGATAGTGATAAATCCAAACCAATTTAAATAATCACCAGTACATGGTATTTTACCGCATGTCGATATATTTGATAAGTGTGGTATTTTTTGTATTAAGTAATGATAAATTGATATAGATATTCCTACAGTAGAAAGAATTAAGCAATAAATGTTCACTTTATAATCTTTATTTTTAATTGCTATTCCTAGTATGATAACTAATGGGTACATAAAGATCCGTTGATACCAGCATAAGGTACAAGGTTCATATTTCATAATTTCAGAGAGATATAAACTACTACTTGTTGCAACAAAGGATGTTGCCCATGCTATAAATAAGATATTGTCTAATTTTTTGGTTGTATTCATTTTTTCTCCTATTTATTTTTTATTTTTGTTAAACCATTCTTTAAATTCTTCTTTTTTATATTCTCCTTCAATACGATCTATTTCTTTTCCGTTTTTATAATGAATGATAGTGGGTGTTCCTTCAATTTTAAATTGATTCCATCCATTAGGTTCTTTTTCTAAGTTTAAGACTTCCATATTTATATTTAGTTTTTTTGTCATAGGAATGACTATAGGAGAAGTTTTTTTACAGTAATGACAATTTGTTTGATAGAAATAAATAAATTTTTCATTCTGTTTTAAAATATCATTTTGTAATTCATTTGTTTTTATTTCGTTTTGATAGTAGTTTGTAGTACTTTCTTTGGAATCTTTTTTTGTTGTTGTTAAAAATATTAAAATTAAAATTGATATTGTGATAAGAATAAATACAATTATTTTTTTCATTTTTTCTCCTTTTATTCGTTTTTCTGGAAATGTAAACGGTTGCTTTTATTGTTATTTATATTATAATTATTTACAAATTGTTCTTAAATTGTAAATTTGAGAGCTGTTAAATGTATTATATGGATTTTTAGTTTTTTTATTATTAGAATTTTTAAATTAAGTTTTATTTTAATCTATTTTTATATAAAAGTAAATATTTGACTCAATTAGAAATATATGCTAATTTTGTTTTTGTGCTAGTTAAAACTAGTAAAATATTTTATGGAATGGGGAGATTTTATGTCACGTAAGGGGTTTTTAGGTAAGGGAATTTTATCTTTAGGATTATGTGGTGCTTTGTTAGCTTCACCTGTAACAAGTTTTGCGGCGGAAGAAAATAATTCAACTGGGCCACAAATGATTTACACTGAAGAGGGTTTTACAAATTTGGAATCTGGAGAACAACGTGTTATTCAAGGTAAGGCAACTCCTAGAGTTGGTTCTGGACAGTGTTTTGATAATATAGAAGGTGGAAAATGGTGTAAAGGTCAAACAATGGGATGGAAGTTAGATTGGGCACAATTTTCTCAATATGATCATGCTAAACGTACTCATAAAGCGTCAGCTATGGCTAATGGAGTAACTAATAGAGGAGATTGGGTAAAAGCTGGAAAACAAGCTTATAAAACTTCAAATTATTATGACAAGTTAACAAGTTATAAATCTTATTATGATGTTCAATAATTTTATGAATTAATATTTAAATATAAAAAAATAATGAGAGAGAGAGAGTAAATGAAAAAAGTCCTATTTTCTTTATATATAGTGATTTTTCTACTCTCTTTTTTTGTTTTTGTTGAATGGATTCTAAATAAACAAGAAAATTTCATGAAACAGGCAGGAAAAGAGAATAGTATTGTTATGACTTTTAATGAATCTATTCTAGAAATTGATCGTAATAAGTTTTTTTCAGTTTTGTTTAATGTGTCAGATTCATATGGTGCAAATGTATTCAAACCAAGTTATTCAGATGTTTCTTCGACAGAATATATTTATTTAACACACGATCAGAATTCATATTTTTCGAATTTTTCTTTATTAGATGGGGAATTTCCAAATGATACAAAAATGGAAGATTTTTATTTGTCTACATTTCAAAATGAAAAAGTAACGGGGAAATTATTCTCTTATACAAATGAAAATAAATTTCATATTAAGCCTTTGAGAAAATTTCCAAATGATAAGTTAATAACAGGTAATTATATTGTTACTTTGCAAGATATAAATAAAGTAGATTCTTTTATTAATAGTCTAGAAAAAAAATTAAATTTAAAAATTAAATATTCTAATTATGAATTTCAAGAGCCTATTGGTTCTTTTGGGCTACAGGTAATGCCTTTGATTTTATTGTATGTTTTATCAATTTTAATGACGATATACTATTACTTTTTACAATATAAAAATTTTTCGGTTCAATTATTAAATGGTTATGGTGCAATAAATGTTTGGAAAAATTATTTGTTTGAAATATGTGTTTATTATTTTGCAGCTATGTTTTTATCTACGGGTTTTATAGCTGTAGTGAAGGTTGGTTCTTTGTTATTTACATTAGAATGGTTAGAAATTTTAAGAAATTATTTTTTATATCAAAGTATCATAGGAATAATGTTTTGCTTTATTGTGTCACTGTTATTTATAAGAGTTGGGAATATAGATATTTCTAGTAGTTTAAAGAATAAAAAACCTTTAAAGAAAATTCAAATTTTGAATGGTTTTACTAAGGTGTTATTTTCTGGTGTAATTTTATATTTGATATTTGTATCTTATTCTTCGTTTTCTATGTTATATAGATATTATGAAACGAATGCAGGTAAGTGGAATGTTTTAAAATCTTATGGAGTAATGAATACCAGTGCACCTACTCCAAATGGAAATCAACCCAAAGCAGTTTTAGATCTTTTTAAAAAGCATTATGAATTATTTAAATATACTAATGACAGAGGAGCTATTTTAGTAAAAGTTTCAGATGCATATGAGGCAAAAGAAGTTGGAGTAGATATACCAAATCAATCAAAATTTGCAGAAAAGATAATAAGAATTAATAATAATTTTTTAAAGTTGAATCCAATAAAATCAGTAGATAATAAGGTTGTTAAAATTGATGAAAATAATGAAGAATTAATAATATTAGTTCCAGAGAAATATCAAAGTGAAGAAAGAGAACTTAGAGCATACTTAGAAGATGAATATGCTTTTCAAAAATATGGAGCTAAAAATAGTTTTTTACAAGATATTGGAGAACCAGTAGAATCGGTTAAGAGTAAATTTTATAGTATTATTTGGGTAAAAGATGGTCAATCTTATTTTACTTTTTCAAATCATCATGCAAAAGATACTAATAATTACTTTTATGATGGAATTGGAGTCGTATTAACGAATAAAAATGGGAATGAAGGGGCTTTATACGATACAGTTGTTGGTAACAGCGGGTATTTTATAAAATTAACGGATAAAAAAGTTTTTTATAATAGTGTGAAGTCAGAAGTAGAGAGATTAGGTTTACAAGATTTATATCCTACAGTTTACAATGCTTATGATGCAAATAACTTTGAGGTACAAGAACATATGAAAAGAATGTATGTTTTTGTTTTTGTTTTATGTATAACTTTGTTTGTATATTTTGCAATTAGTATTTTTACAACAATGAATTATTTAGAACAAAACAAGTATAGACATACTATTCAAACTATTTATGGTTATGCTTATTTTGAAAAACATAAGATTTATTTAATGGTTACAAATTCTATTTGGATTATTAGTACTTTTATTATATTTATGTTTGGTAAGTTTGATTTTGGATGTATTATTTTCTTTGTTTTTCTTTTAGAGAATATGTTAACTTATTTACTTATTAAAAGAAGTGAAAGAAAGAAAATGATACAAATTATAAAAGAGGGCTGACAAAATGGATAAAGAATTAGAAATCAAACTAAATAATATAACTAAAAAACATGGTGATAAGTATATCTTTCAAGATTTTAATCTTGATATTTATAAAAATGAATTTGTTGGTATTATAGGTAAAAGTGGTTCTGGTAAATCTACTTTGTTAAATATCATGGGACTTTTAGATGAACCGAATCAAGGAGAAGTTGTAATTCAAGGGAATAATAATGCTTTTAGAAATAAAAAGATGTTTTTTCGAAATACATTGGGATATGTATTTCAAAACTATGCTTTAATGGATAATGAAACAGTTGGTGCAAATTTAGAAGTTGCACTCAAATTTCAAAAGAAAACCAAACAAGAAAAAATTGATTTGATGAGTGAAGTATTAGGGCAAGTAGGTCTGTCTTGTTCTTTAAAAACTAAAGTTTATACTTTAAGTGGTGGGGAACAACAAAGACTGGCAATAGCTAGGATTTTGTTGAAAGAGTGTGATATTATTTTAGCTGATGAACCTACAGGTTCTCTTGATAGAGAAAATCGAGATCAAGTAATTGAATTATTAAAAAAGCTTCATGGTAAGGGTAAAACGATTATTGTTGTAACTCATGATATAGACTTGCAAAATTTATTTTCTAGAGTAATTGAATTAAAATAGTATGTGAAATTTTGAAATCAAGAGCTAATTAATATATTTTATTTAGCTCTTGATTTATTTTATAATTATTAAAATGATGAAGAGTTTTTTAAATATAAAAGATATCAAGTATGTTATCTTTTTCTTCTTTATTGATGCCAATATATTTTAAAGTGATTTTAGGTGTGCTATGATTCAATATTTCTTGTAACATAGCCACATCCTTAGTTTGTTTATAGAACCAATAGCCGAAGGTTTTGCGCATGGTGTGGGTACCGATGGATTCTACACTGGCAAAATCTCCGGCTTTTTGCAATTGTCGATAAGCTTGGATCTTACTAATGGGTTGATCTCCTTTTCGAGAAGGGAATAACCAGGTATTTTTTAGGGTTTGGGCATACGAATAGATTTCATCAAAGATAGAAGTAAGATTAATCATGCGTTCTTTCTTCGTTTTTCCTTCTTTGATCTTAAATTCTTTTCTCTTTTTCCGTTTTAGTTTTACTATGGTTTGTGTTTCTAGTTGGAGTAGATCACTTACGCGTAGTCCGGTATGAATGCCAATAAGGAAGAGAATATAGTCTCGTTCGGAACAATGACGTTTCAGAGCCCATTTCATATCTTCGATCTGTTCTTTGCTACGGATAGGCTGGACATCAATGAGATGTGGTTTTTTGTTCATGGTTTTATGACCTCTTTATTTATAGTGTATTGAATGTATACTTTTATCATATAAATTGAGGATATCAGTGGATTCGGTGGTAAGTCAATGATTAAGAGGGAATGAATGTAAACTTT
>NZ_JBBOTR010000008.1:0-9904 GCF_038005725.1 Bacillus sp. FSL R12-0074 | reverse complement strand
GATAAGTGGGGTTATGTAAACTTTTAATATGGTTTTTAATCTTTGGACAGGATTAAAATTGTTAAATAAAAATTATTTATACAAACTAATCCCTTATCTATAATAGATAAGGGATTAGTTTAATTTTGTTGTATGGTGTAAACAAAATTGAGTGTCATAATATATGGTAACATGGATATTTATGTGTTTTTTAAATTTTATTTATTCTAAACAAACAAAAAGAACTAGTATCATACTAGTTCTTTTTGTTTGTAGATCCATATTTAAGTAGTAGGGTACTACATATAAATCAATACAATATTAGAAGTAAAAGGATACCAACCTTTGTACAGATTAATTATAGCATAAATTTTCAGAAAAAATATATTTATTAGTTGGTTATTTATACCTTGTTTTATCGTGTTTTGAATGTATACTTTTGTCAGTGGTTTTGAGGAAAATGAGTAAATTGTAATGAAGTTAATAAAACCAAAGATTTGAATGTAAACTAATATTCAAAAGTTTACATTGGAAATAGATAAAAATAATTTGTTATTCATATTATTAATAAACATAAATATCCAATAAAGATATTTAATTACAAATTCATTTATTTGATTTATAATTATATTTAGAAAATAGAATAGAAAGGTCTTGGTACTATGTTGGGTATTGATGTTATAAAAACAACAGAGGAATTAATTATTAAATGGCAATTAGCAAAAGTTAGTATTCCATTAAATGAAATTATTGAAGTTACTGAAGATGATACTTATGCTGGTGTTGAAAAAGTAGATGCAATTCGAATTGGGACACCTTATGCTACAACTGATCGCATCTTAATTAAAACTAGAAAACAAGATTATGTACTATTTACTACTAATAAAGTTTCGATTTTAAATAAAATAAATGCTTAAGTATTTATTTGAAGGCCTAATACCAGCGTAGCTGTGATTAGGGGTAAAAAATATTTTGTAACAAAAATGAACGTTTATTTTGTGACTTTAGCAAGAAAAAGCTGACGAAGATCGGCTTTTTTATTTGCTGAAAATCGAGCGAAGCGACAACCGTTTTAGAACGAGAAAATGAAATTTCGAGACCGAAAAAACGGTAAAGGTTGTAGGAATCTCCTACCAAGTCAAAAACACCGTTTTTGGGGATTGTGGCCACACTCCCGTAGCTTGCCCATTCTTTTCGATTTTTGATGATATTATATAAGATGATTTAGAAATACGATTTAAAATTGGAAAGGTGTATAAAATATGAAAAAAAAATTAACTAAAATTACAATGATAAGTAGTATTATTGTAATAATTTATAATTTAACTAAATGGTACTTAGTTCAATTAGTTACACCATTTTTCATGCCGATTGTTAGTATCGCAATTTATGGGTCATTTTTCATAATATTTATTATAGGAATTATAAACTTTATAAAATGTAAAAACTGGAAACCTTTAGTTATACAATTAATTATAATTATTATTTGTATATATGTGCCTTTTGTAAAAATATATATGAAACTAGATTTTATAATTTATAAAGAAGACCGTAAACAAGTAATAGAACTTATAGAACAAAAAAAGTTAATTCCAAATGTTGAGTATAACAATGAAATGATTCATTTACCTAAACAATTTGTATCAACTTCCAAAAATGGTGGTGATATATTGGTTCAAGAAAAAGAAAATAGTACTTTAATTTTCTTCTATACTTATCGTGGTATATTAGATAATTTTTCAGGTTTTATATATTCGCTTAATGATATAAAACCAATTAAGTCGGATTTTAATAGTGATTTTAAAGAAATCATAAAGGTAGAAAAGAATTGGTATTATGTTACATCATATTAAAAAATAAAATTTGATTTGTGATTTTCGATAATAAGAAAAAAGAGTCTCTATTTATCTAGGACTCTTTTTTTATTAGTTACAACAAAAAAAGCCAATCATGATATAATTGAGTTGCGACGCTACAACTATACATAAGAGGCTTTTTTATTCTTATAAAATTCTAATTACATAATAGCATAAAAAGAGTCTCCGTACTAGTTGTAAATACTAGGAATGAGGAGAAAAGTTATGACAAATACTATCAATTTAAAACAAGCTGAAAAAAATGCAAGATTGAGAGATATCGAGGATTCGAAGATCTTGTCAGAAGAAGAGATGTATTTAGCAAATGAACTTCAATCAAAAGCTAATTTAAGAGGAATGAAATTAGTTCCAGAGCGAAAAGTAAAAAATAAAGCTAAATTTGTTCAAATTATTCAAGACAATTGGAGTTATTTACAAAGTATATCTTATTTAAAAAATGAAGAAATTGTATTTTTAATGAGTTTGATTCCTTTTATAGGTTTTGGATCTAATGCAATTGTAGACAATCCCAAAAAGAAACAACCATTACCGCTTACACAAAGAGAATTAGCAAAGTCTTTAGAGACAAGTGAGACTAAGGTGAGTAGAGTTGTAAAGGCATTATATACAAAAGGGATCATTGCTCGTTCTGAAAGTGTTGTAGAAAATAGCAATGTAAAGTCTTATGCATTATTTATCAATCCTCATATTTTATATGCTGGAGATCGGGATAATATTGAAGAAGGATTAAAGATACAATTTATAAAAATTATGAGAGCTAAACCATTAAAAGATTTACCTATTAAATTTTTTTAAAAGACATCAATTAGATGTCTTTTTTTTACATTTTTATACTTATCAAATTTGATAAGTAAACTTATCAAATTTGATAAGTATAAAAAGTCCTATAAACCCTTGGTATTACTGGTTTTTTTCTACTTCTGTATGCTTGTCCCTTCTCACTCTCTATATAAGGGGCTAAAAGTTCCGCAAGGAACGGGTCGTATTTTCTTTCGCTTTGCTACAGAAAATCTCCACCCTTTTCGCTTTGCTACATCCTTGCGGAACTTTTTTCGGCTCGAGTTTTGGCGGCACCAAGCCGATACATCCAAAAGCAACTATTTGGGATCATCGGCTTGAATTGCGATTATACGAGCCGAACCGCTAGTGCCTTCGTTTAATAATTTCACTTACCACATTGATAGATACGTAATACGTGGGGGCTCGTCCCCACACGACGAACCAGCCTCAACCCCAAAAGCAAAGGAAAACCTTCTTTTAAACCTGTTTATTTTGCTTTTTAAGCGCATTTTTTTGTTTTTATGATAAATAATATTGTTTTAGATTTATAGCCTTTAAAAAGGATTCTGAAGCATCTGGATAGCATTTTGTATTTTGATGTTATTTGCTTCTGAACTATGGATTTACATTTATTTAATGCTATTTATTTTCTTTTAGTATTTTAAAGTAATGTTTGATTGCAATTTATTAAAAATATCATGTCCTTAGTGAGTACTCATATGGAGACATCAAAGGGACTTTGTGTACTCACTGAGTCTACATCTAGGGACACAATGGGGACATTTGGAGGGTTTTGTGTCGTCAGTGAGTGGACATCCTGGGAATTTTCGTGTACCCACGTTTAAGCTAGGCTCCGCCTAGTCCCAACCCCTAGTTGGGCCCAAAAACCCCTTATGCTCTTCTCTCTTTTTTGATTCAGAATTTCCAATTTTATAAAATGACTTGTTTTTTAACTAGATTTTATTATGTTAAAAAAACAAGAATGTGATTTTAATTATGGTTTGTTGCAAGGTTATTAGAAAATTTCTGTGGCGCGGCTATGATCTTCGCTGTGTGGATTAAATAATCATATGTTAAAAAGGAAATGAAGTACGGATGGGGATAGAGGAGAAATTCTTTATTTTTATATGACAGAAGGATATAAACCTTAGTAAAATGAATTAGTAAAAACCTAGGTTTTATACCTAGGTATCAAGGTTGATTTTTTTGAAAATAACCCTTGATATTTAAAAAACTTAGGTTTTTATCTAGGTTTTAAAGGTGGGTAAAAAGATGGATAAAAGTGAAAACCTAGGTAAAGAAAAATCAGGTTATATAGCGATGACCGTTAAAGAAGTTGCACTGTGTGTAGATGAATCGCCAAATGTTATAAGAAATTGGATGAAAGAATTAAGGACGTATATTCCTTTGGAGAAAAATGAGTCGGGTTACAATGTTTTTAATGAAAAAGCTCTTGAGCAAATGAAAATAGTTAAACAATTACATCGAGAACAGAATTACTCAATAAAACAAATTGAACATTATTTTGCTACAGGTGGAGAAAGTATAAAGCCTATACCTAGTAAAGAAGTTGGAGAAATTTTAGCTGGAGAATTAAAAGCATTAAAAAATGAAGTTAGTAGACTTAGAGAATATAGTGAGAAACAAGAGGAATTTAATAAATTGCTAATTGAGCAATTACGAAAACAACAAGATTACATTGACAATAAGTTAGAGAAACGTGATCAGAAGTTACTTGAAACAATTAGAGAAGTACAAGAAACAAAATTATTAACGGCATCTACAGAACCAAAAGGTTTTTTCGCGAGATTATTTGGAAAATGATTTTTTGAGATTTGGTAAAGAACTGATTATTAAGGATTTAAGGAGATAATTAGTATGAATAATAATGTTCCCAAAGTATTTCAATGGCTTCCTAAAAAATGGGGGAAAAGAAAAATTTCAGAACAGTTTTTTCAATCAAGATTTGATGCTGAAGGTAAAGGAATTTGGATTATTTATTATGCTGTAGATTTATATGTTGTAACTATCCCATTACAAGTAAAAAAATATAATACACTTTAATATTCTATTTTTTTATTAAGAAGTTTTAAAATACGGTAAGTGAAATTATAGGTATAACTTTATTGTTAGCAATAATTATTGAATTAAATAGAAAATGTATTTAGAAGGAATCGCTGAGTCCTGGCGTTTATGCCGCGAAAGTTCCTTGACGATGAGGGGAACCCTCATGCAAACTCGCCAGGGGTGGCCCCAGAAGGGCGGTTTTTGCCCGCTGGGGTTAGCTTTGGGAGTTTGAGGGTTCGGAGGCTCGTGGTCAAGGGAACCGTGGAATAAAAAGCGAGGACGGACCCCAGGACAGGGCAAAGACCAATGTCTTCGCCAAGATTCGTGGTTCTACTGTTAGAAAAAGGCGAATAAGAATATAGCATACATACAATAAGGGAATGCAGTATAGATCAGTCTACAAGCATTCCCTTGCTATAAAGATGTTAATAATTTTTTACCATCAAAACCCTCTTTTCTAAAAAAACCTTGAAAGGCATGAGCCAATCAAGGTCAGAAGTAGTGATTTGTAATCTTCAATTTCTTTAATAAATCTAGTAATAAATACTTAGACAGTTACTGTATCTAATCGTATTAGTTTCCTTCACTAAATCACAAACTATTCATCTCATTCCTCATATACAACTGACCCCATATAAATTAAATTTCCACTTTTAAATTTAACTTCATCTATATCTCCATCGTACTCAAAATCATATAATCTAATAATGGAATCATAGGTTTCTGGCAATTCTTCCCCGTAATGTTCCACAAATTGTGATAAAATTTCCGCTTCATAAGAGGAACCATTTAAAAGGTTAGTCAACGATGTAGTGGAGTTCTCTATCAAAGTACTCTCTAATAAATCTTGGTTATAATCAATAAAATCAATATTAAAGTCTCTCATAAATTTAGATTGAATTCTATCTCCAATTTTATCAAACTTAATTTCAACATATTCTTTTAGACTTTGCTTAGTTCTAAAATTACCTATCCATAAAGACATTACGCCTGGATTTTCCATAATAAATCCCCCTATATACAAATTATAGTAACATCACTTTTTGTTAATTCAGGGTTAAATGATGTATTTTGTGTTTTAAACTCCAAATTCATAATTTTATTTTGAATTTTTAATATAAAAACCTTCTATTAATCGTATTTCCACTCATACTTGTTTGTCTGCATAATTCTTTTATATCTTAAAATATTTTTCTCTGTTCAATGTTATCTAGACGCTTCCCTTTAAACAGCTAGATAACACAAAAAGGACATATCCCTTTCGGAATTGTCCCTTTTACCTTGAGAATATTTCCCTCAAAATCTAGAAAAATAAACTATTGTTTTTGATTTAAAATATAATCAATTCTTGATTTATCACTAGCACTAGTCTCAATAAAATTAAACGATTTCTGTTTTAAATTATCCTGATATATATTAAAATCTTTTTTTAATTCTTCTGATTCATTGTTTTCTATTTTTGAAATAGCTTCTTCAGCATAAGACAATTTTTCATATAAAAAATCTGGAAGTTGTTTTCTTTTTATTCCTTCTAAAGCAAGATTAACAAGATACGAATACTTTATAAAATCATTGGTATTAATATTTTGCCAGTCTTCCTCAATGATTTTCCCACTGGCTTGAGTAACAGTTAAACCATCTTCATCTACATATTCATCCAAGTCTAATTGAACTGCTTCAATTATATATTCATAATTTATTGAGTTGCTCATTTATATCCAATCTCCCTTTTTATTATTTTAACGTATTATTGGTAATAATATTTACCTTAATATTAGGGAATTTTTCCCTGAATTCAAATATTAAATTAGTACAACTTTGACAGCAATCTAATTCAGAGAATAAATTTATCTCCCCTTTTATATTGGGGTCTTTTATTTTAGAAGCGATATCTTCTAAAATTTTAGCTTCTGTGTCATTATACCTTGGGTGTACATCGTCCACATAATTCGTTAGAACTCTATCCTTTTCTGACGGAGTAATTGAAAAATCATCTGCATAACCCAATGAATCGTTAGAATGTATTTGACTGTGTGCTTTAAAATCTTTTTTTATTCCTGAAATATCAACTTCTGCTGTTGCAACATTACCCCATCCTAGTTTATCTAATTTCCGGTTAATTATTTTTTTCTTTGAGTTAGATAAATTTAAATATTCATCAGATTTTTTATAATTATTTTTAAATTCATCTAAGTTGTTTCTAATGTTTTTTGATTCGTTTTGTAAATTTTTCCCAATATCTTTAGTGGTACCCTTAGTTTCACTCTTAGCAACAGAAAATAACGTGCCAAGTGTTTTTCTTTCCTCTACACTCCCAACGCCAGCTGCCGAAGTTTCAGGGGATAAATCCCGGATCTCCATATTTTTAATTTTCTCCAAGGCATTCTTCATACCCGGCAACTTATTCGTTAATGCTGCTACTTCTTCCGACTTACCAACTATTTTACCGCTTTTCCCCGCTGCTTGAAAGAGATTTGCACCCTCTGCGATTTTCCCTCCATTCACTACGGCCGCTACTTCACCGACGCCGACACAAAAACTACCAATATCAAATATCATGCCACCAAAAGCATAAGGGTCGGTCATGGCTTTTTCTACATAATCTTTCACTGCGTTGTACATTTCTTTTTCGTCTTTTCTATAGGTTCTAGCGAGGTTATCCAGCACGGGAATTTTATCCGTTAGTTCGGGATTATTTAAGAATTTACTAAGATGAGGAGCCTTAGTTGTGATATAGCCTACAATCCCATATTCGGCTAGTTTCTTCGTACCTTCCCAAGTCGCATCGAGATCGTCCAGTTTCCATTGTTCTGTTTCTACGCCACGTATACCCAACTCACCAATCTCTAGGGCTAGGTAAACTGATTTTATTACACCTGTCGCAGCCCCACTAATTGTGGAACCAGCCGCGCCTATCAAACCTTCTAACACCAAGACTTCATCAGAAAGTCTTTTCAGGGCAGGATAGTTCGTGCCTAACATCCCTAACCATCTTGTTCCTTTTTCTAATTCATCCCATTTCTTACCGAAACTGGCAGAAATGTCTTGAAGCCACGCCTCCGCTGGATGATGGTACGCCCATTCCTCTCGCTTTTTCTTAATTTCTCTTTCAGCTTCTTTTTCCGCATTCGTGATTTTTGTATCCATTTCATAAATGCCTTTTGCCAACGCATCTTGTGCAAAGAAGGCTTGAAGTTTCAGATCAGTATAAGATAAACTACTCATTTCCTTTGTCATTTGAACTTGTTTGTTTAGGGTATTGAGAATGTCTTCCGCATTGCTTTTTTCTTTTTTTCTTTCAAATTGCTGTACTTTTTGAATCGTATCCTCTAGTTCTTTGTTGGTGGCAACCAGTTTTTCATCAAACTGGCTTTTCGGCATACTCAGTGAAACCAAATCGTTCACGCTGTTGTAAATATTAGAGATGCGACTATCCATTTCATGTTTCTTGGGTTGGAGATTGGAAAGTTTGTTTTGTGCTTGCAGTAATGCATCTTCCAGAATAACCGCATTCTCATCACTTTCTCCCGTTGTTGACTGAAAATCCTTTAAAGTTGTCAACATTTCCGCAATGAGAAATTCATTGGTAACTTTCAACCCAGTCACAACTGCACTTTGGTTATTATTGATGTCGTTGACAATCGCATTTCCTGTTGCACCCTGCATGGCATCGGCCTGGATAATACCATTCAATGCTCTTTGGGCTTGTTCAAGTTGATTATTTGTTTTACTGGTGTCTTTTTGGAGTTTGGCCAGTACTTCATTGAATTCTTTTAAATCTACATGAAATCCCATTTAATTCGTCTCTCTTTCTAGTGGTAGTAACAGGGTTGCAGTCATTCCCCCTTAATAAAAGCTTTTAAAAAAATCAATCAAGTATAGCAAAATAAATCAAAAAAGCATCAAAACGGAGCGTTTTCGATACGGGATATACATTTAAAATACAAATAAAGACTAATGACAAATCTCGTCATTGGTTTTTATAGGAATGTTATACAAGATTTTATGCAAAAAAAGAATAGCGGGAATCCCTAGAATCCCCGCTATAACAACGATGTATAAACTCATGTATAAGAGATAAATAGACATGAAAGAAAGAAACCTTATAAAATCAAGGATTCTATCAAAGTATTTGCTACCGATAATGGGACGTTATGTTAACCTCACATGTATAGAATATACATCAAAAAAAATGTAAGACTTATTCTAATTCCTTCGTGATAGAATGTAATGAATCCATATATTTACAAAAAATAAAGGGGGAAAACTTTTGTATAAAAAACTTAGAAAATATCTTATATTAGGTTCCCTAATTCTTGTCATTAGTGGCTGTTCGATTTCAAAAGGGTACGATACAAAGCAAGAAGCATTAAAGCAAGAATTAAAATCAACAAGTAATACAGATACAAATAAATATCATGCTTTAGAGCGTATTATAAAAATAGATGGAAAAACAGCCTTTTTTGTTACACCTGATAATTACATTTCAATAGCGGATTTACAAATAAAAAATGGAAAATGGACTGTAAGTGGAATAACAGGAGGAGAAAATGTAAGTGAGTTAAAAGTACAAGATTCTGGTATATCACCTACTTTTGGAGTTTCAAACGGAAAAGTTATTTCTGGCTATCTTAAGAATCCATCCATTAGCGAGGTATCTTATGAATCAACTTCAGGGCATATAATAAATTTAGATAAATTCTTACCTAACGAATCAAAGTATAAAGGATGGAGTTTATGGTACATAATCCTTCCTAATAAATTAGACGATCGCCCAGAATCATTAGATTCTATTAAGACTGCTTTAAAGTTTAAAGATATAAACGGAACTATTATAAAATATAAAAACTGATCATCTAAAAACAACTTCTGATAACGGATTTTATGTAAACATACCTCAATGATAAAGGAGTTGGTATGTTGTTTAGAAAGTTTATAAGAAGATATGTCTGTTTAGTTTGTGGCTATAATTGTTTACCAGGACCATTCTATATTAGAGAAGGAATCCCAAACGTAAGTTTAATATGTGCCTGTTGCGCTTTTCAACCAGGATATGATGATGAAGAACTCGGGTGGACTATTGAAGCATATCGTGAGAATTGGCTTCAAGAAGGAGCTATATGGTTTGATCCAAAAAAGAGGCCAAAGTATTGGGATTTAAAGCAACAGCTAGCTAACATTAATATAAAAGATTAACTACG
>NZ_JBBOTR010000007.1:0-12470 GCF_038005725.1 Bacillus sp. FSL R12-0074 | reverse complement strand
AGTTGCAGGGAGAGGAGGACATCCATGTCCAAGTTCTGGAAAAGATACAGAAGCTATAAGAAATGCACCATCCCTTATATCCGCAGCAAAAGAAAACGTAAAACAACAACCTTCGCCAACATCAACCAATTGATTAATACTTCCACCCGGTTCAATTGACGCAGCTAAGATACTAAGCGTCCCATTTGAAAGAATACGACCACTATGGGCGTTTGGAAAACCTACTTCTGTAACATCCCCAATTTGATTCCAACCTGGAACTAGATCGCCTACTAATGGTGGTTCGTCAAATCCAGGGTTGTCAAGAATATTAGTACATGGACAACAACCTACTGCTGTTGGACCTGTTGGACCTGTTGGACCTGTTGGGCCTGTTGGGCCTGTTGAACCTGTTGGGCCTGTTGGACCTGTTGGACCTGTTGGACCTGTTGGGCCAATTTCAGGTGGAGGTAAAGGGGGACCAAAACATTCGCACGGAATATGAAATTTCTTTTCAAATTTACTCATTTATACACCAACCTTATCTTTCACCCACTTACACCTTATAACTTATGCATCCGCAAACGTACAAGTATAGAAAAAAAACCTATAAAAATTCAAATTAATATTAAAAGCAAGCCCTTATGTCACAATGATAAACCCATTTCATAATGTATAAGGAACATGGATTAACTCCAAATGGCTTTCAATATATAAAAGGAGGTCCCCCTCCTGAAAGTTAACATTTGTGTTAGATATAGCAGTCTGAACTATCTAAGTAAAGTAGTTAATAATCCAAATGCTAGTTTTATTGCCGTTCCTGTTGCTCCTGTTGGACCTATTGGTAAAAATGAATGGCGAAATAGTTGGGGAGTGTTATTTACAAAAACACTCTTTTTTTATTTCTGATGAATTAATCCCTTTAAAAAAGAATCACAATTGACCAAAAACAGACTGTAGAGATTTTCGTCTTTTTGTATTAATTACCCATCCAGGTCTTCTCCCCTTGTTTTTAAGTGTGATGCAATAGCTGGGGTGAAACCAAGGGATAACCTCTTCTAATTTGAAAGTAAACTTTTAAATTAGAATTTACATTAGATATCTTTAAAAAGTGTTAAAAAAACGACCTTTAATCAATCCTTTTTTTTACATTCCCTTTTTCTAAAACCACAGAAAAGATAAGTACTATAGTTAACACCATAATAAACCTTACTTCGCTTCCATCACTTACAAAAAATGAATACAAAGTATAAATTAAAATTAATATTCCATAAATAATTTTGCGCAATGAACTTCCACCTTTTCCTATATATATTTTAGTATAAAAGTTTAATTCAAGTTCTAGCCTCAATTCCTCCTACAGTTCTATATTGAGTAAAACTAGTTGATCCCTATCATATAAAAAGAGCACCACTTTTTGGATGCTCTTCGTTATAACTATATATTATTTAATTTTCTTCATTTGTCGGTACCATTTTTCCTACTTGAGAATCCGTACCTGTACCTTCTGATTTTTCAACAGTTTTTACATGTTCTGATTTTTCAGGGGCTCCCATTTCAAATCCAGGTTTTGATTCTGTACCTTCATTTGTCGGTACCATTTTTCCTACTTGAGAATCTGTACCCGTACCTTCTGATTTTTCAACAGTTTTTACATCTCCTTTAGGAGTTGCTGGCACTGCATCTTTAGGTAAATCAAAGTTTTGTGAGAAAGACGTTGTTCCATCTGCACTCTGTGTAATTACTTGATTGGAACTATTTTCATTTGACTTTAAATTGTCCATTTTCGCATCATCTGCACCTGCTGCACCTCCCGCTACCAATCCTGTACTTAAAAGTGCTCCTGCTAATAATGTTTTAATCATTTTTCATTACCTCCTGTTTATTTGTAATATTCATCAAAAAAGTATCTAGAGTTAATGTTTTAATCATTATCTTTATCTACTTGCTTTTTGATTACATTTAGCATAAGACAAGAATCTATAGTTGATATGGACTGTATCTGGAGATTATGTAAAGAAAAATAGATAATCAGTTGCATATCCTAATGGGTGTTTAGACAGAATTGAAACTTTATATGAGTTTGATAATTGAGTTACCCTTTGTTTTTGATCGTAAGGTTTATGGCTGGGGTGAAGCCTATCGAGGACCTAACCTTTTCTGATTTGAAAGTAAACTTTTAGATATTTGTTTACATAAAATAAAAAGAAGATCAAACTAGAAAAACAATCTAGTTCGGTCTTCTTTTTATTTTAAATTCATTAATGATTGCTTTTTTTACATCACTATAAAATACCATCATCAGCATTCCCAATATAGTTATAAATAAAGAAATTCCTTCAATTCCAATAAATATCCCTATAAATATAAGAATAATACCTATAAAAAAGCCAAAATCATTTTCATCCTCATCCTCATCGTCCTCACACTCATCCTTATCCTTTTTATCTAACTCCTCCCTAGCATCCTCTGATCCCTTTATTAACTCATCAATTGTTACTTCATATAATTCACTAAGTAAAATCAAATTATCAATATCAGGATAACTTTTATTGCTCTCCCATTTATAAACAGCTTGTCTAGTCACTCCAACCTTTCGAGCCACATCTTCTTGTGAAAAGCTTTTTGATTCACGAAGCTTTTTCAATTGCGAACCTAAATTCATATTATTCACCTCTAAGAAATCATTACATATAAACCCTTAATCAATAAAGAAACCATTAATCTAATATATGTAAACTAATGGTTTACATATTTAAATCCTTACTAAATCACCCTCTATATTTAATTAATACAATGTTATCAGAAATTAAAAAAAGAATCCCATAAACATAGGACTCTTTTTTACTTTTCTCGAATGTAAACTTTTGAATATTAGTTTACATTCATTTTCTTGAATTTATTGACTTTATCTCAATTCACTCATTTTCTCCAAAATCACTAACGAGAGTATACATTCAAAACACTATAAATAAAGAGATTAGAACATCTTAAAAAAAAGAAAAAAACTAGATCTATGCTAGCTTTTTTTACATAGTTTCCGTTAGCAGAAATCACTATATCTAAAAATCTATAAAAATCCCCTCAAAAGATTTAAAGGGACTTTTATAACATTTCCCTTAACTTCATAGTTATAGCCTACAACCTATGCAATTCTATTTTTCGCTGTTATCTAAGTCGCGTAATAACAAGATGCGCTGAAACAGACTCTGTTCCTCCAGCCAGAGGAGTGATCGTTAGTGCCGTGGATTCACTAGCAGGATTTCGTACAGTAAGTATTGAATTGATGACTGATGTTTGCACAAGAGCCATTCCTACTATCTGAGAAGTACCAGTTGCTCGACCAACTACCGTATAAGCTAATTCAACAGCTCCTGCTCCGGAATTAAGAGTTAAAACTAGTTGACCCGCTTCGGTCACACTCACCTGAAACAAGACCTGATAACTACCGATTGCAGACAAATTAAATGTATCAGCACCAGTACGTGCAATCCCCGCCCCACTAAAAGGTCCGTCTCTTGGAAAATCTACGTCTCCACCGGCTGCAACTGTTGCAGCATTATCAGGGGGCATCAACGCATAAAAATCCGCAAAATCTAATACTCCTCCTGTCGAACCGGTTGCCCCCGTTGGTCCTGTTGGACCACCTGATGGTCCGGTTGCTCCTGTCGAACCGGTTGCCCCCGTTGGACCTGGTGGACCACCTGATGGTCCGGTTGCTCCTGTCGAACCGGTTGCTCCCGTTGGTCCTGGTGGACCACCTGATGGTCCGGTTGCTCCTGTCGAACCGGTTGCTCCCGTTGGTCCTGGTGGACCACCTGATGATCCGGTTGCTCCTGTCGAACCGGTTGCTCCCGTTGGTCCTGGTGGACCACCTGATGATCCGGTTGCTCCTGTCGAACCGGTTGCTCCCGTTGGTCCTGTTGGACCACCTGATGATCCGGTTGCTCCTGTCGAACCGGTTGCTCCCGTTGGTCCTGGTGGACCACCTGATGGTCCGGTTGCTCCTGTCGAACCGGTTGCTCCCGTTGGTCCTGTTGGACCAATTTCAGGTAAAGGGAAACAACATTGAAACGGTATACATCTATTTTTTTTAAATTTGCTCATAGTTCTCACCTACCTTATAAAGAAAACAACTTTTCTAAATACCTACACCACAGCATATGAACCTTCCAAATATAAGTGTAAGAAAAGCACCTATGAAAACCACAGTAGAATCATACAGTTAATCCCTAATTCACATTTTCAAATATGAACGGTACTATTAAAAAAATATATTCACTCCAAAACATTTTTCACATATATACTGTATAAATGTATAGTTAACATAACCCCACTTATCAGCAGTCCATATATCTCAAAATCTAAAAAAAAAATCCCTTTAGATCTTCCTTCTAAAGGGATTTTTCGTTCACATAATCTGTATTATTAGTAATTTTTATTTATCTACTTTAAAATACTCTGGATGTTCTGCTTTCATAGATAAAATGTTACCACACTCCGTGCAAACATCAGCAATCACACTTGAAAATTGATTAAAAAGGTTATTCGTACTAATAAGTCTTAAACATGCTTGGACATCTAATGAATCTTGCCTGATTTCTCTAAAACCACAATTAGGACATTTCTTATTCATTTTCAATTCCTTCTTCCTAAGATTTAGTTCACATAAAATCCGATTATCAGTAGTATCCAAAAAAGCTCAGGGTTCTCATATGACTCTAAGCTTTACTTTTATATTCATTTTTCTATATTTTTTAGAGGTGGCGAAAAATAATTAATCAAATTTTAAAAGATTATTTCCAAAACTCATACCATTTCTTATCTTTACTTGCTGCAATCATCTTCTTAACTTCCTGGACTTCCCTTATTGTTTGCATAAGCATTTCATCGCGTCCCTGATTCTTCGCTACATCTCCACTAGTATTTGTCGCTATAAGCGTTTGGGATTCCTGTATCGTTTGTATAGCGCTCAATAACTCTGATTCTCTTTGTGCGAATCGATGGTCTTGTTCGACTAAACGTTTGTTTAATTCGTGTAGTAATTCATTTTGCTTTTCAATGACCTCATTTTGATCTTGAAGCATCGTCTGTAGCGTTGTAGCGTTGAAATCCGGTTCTTCATAGCGCTTAATTTCGTGTCGCTCTAATGGCAATACCTCAACGCCTTGATGCCATGATACTATTTGTTTTGTGGCGTTTTCTAATGTCATGTCTGTGTCGTTCTTTAGGTTGATAACCTTACGAAACACCATTACATCACTTTCTCTATACTTCCTATGCCCACGTTCATTCTTTATGAAAGTATAACCCTCTTTTTCTAGTACATCAGCATACTTACGTAATGTACTAGATTGGATACCTAATTGCTCTGCCACTTCGCCAGGACTATATAACGTCTTCATAGCGTCTCACCTCAAAAATATATTCGCTATAGCAATGATATACCCTTTTTCCTAATAATTCACGTATCACTTGTTTCAAAATCTTTTTTATTTATACAAGATTTTATGCAAAAAAAGAATAGCGGGAATACCAAGAATCCCCGCTATATCAACCATGTATAAAATCATGCATATCAATTTTACTAGAAAAGAGAAAAGAATCCCATAAAAACAAGGTTTCTATCAAAATATTTGCTACCGATAATAATGCGTTATGTTAACTAAACATGTATACAATATACAAAATTCAATTGACACAATACTCTTATTCATCTTTTCTATTCGGTTCTTGAATTTGAAGGAGTTCAATAAAAACATTTAGCATGTCCTGTATTTGAATTCGATTGTCTACAAAATGTTGCAAATTAAATCCATTAAAAATAGCCATGCTTGTTGTTGCTAAAGTTCTAGCATCTAATGGACTTCCGACAATACCTTCGTCCTTCATTTTTTGAAAAAAATGTGTAAGAAATGACCTCCATTCCTCCATCTGAAGAATAAGCATCTCTTTTATTTGTGGTAATTCATTCGAAACCATACATCCTTGGAGAAGCATAGGAGAAGACCCCTTTTCATAAGACTCATTTACTAAACGCATGGAGTATTCTTTAAATGTATTTAGCAAATCTTGATCTTTTCCATTAAGAGCTTCCTTTAAATCTTCAAAATAAAAATCTATACCTTCTTTTATCAACTTTAGCAAGAACTCCTCTTTGTTGGGAAAATGAACATAAAAAGCCCCTTTAGAGTATCCAGCATGTTTTACAATTTGATCAATGCTTGTCCTAGAATAGCCTTGTTTAGAAAATAATTCAATCCCCGATTGCATTATTTTGTTAATCGTATTTTCTGATTGTTTTTGATGATAATTCACCATAGTACCCCCTTTCCGAAAATGAAACTGAATATTTAATTAATTTTAGTGTATTCCTCAGCATACAATAAATTAATTAATACTGACTAGTTAGTATTAATAACATCTATATTAAAAAGGGGGAATTTATTTTGTTACGTCGCTTATCTATTTGTACTTTACTAACAGCTTTTATGTTTAGTTTGTTTACATTTAGTGGATCTGCTTTCGCGGCTACGAATACCACTGAAAATGAAACTGTAATAACAGCTTGCACAAAAGGAGGTACGGTAGGTATATATGGTTCAAAAATGCGCAGTTTTTCCAGCGTCGGATCGTCTGTTTTATACACATTTCCTAGTGGTAAGAAAATTACTGGAACATGGGTAAAAGGTGAGTATGTTCAAGGTCATTACAGTAATTCTAATCAGTGGTTAAAAGTTACCTATAACGGGAAGACAGGTTATGTATCTCACACAACATTATATAACATTTGCCAATAAGGGTAGCATCAGGATTTTGCGGATTTACCCTATTAATACTTAACTAATTTTGCTTCAAATAAGGCTGGATAGCGTCCCGAAAATGCTATAAACAACTTAACGTTGTAAATCCGCATTTTCGGGACGCTATCCCTTTAAGAGGTAATCATTTAATTTTGTAGAAAATAAATATAGAAAATCAAAGTAAGTAAGAGATTACTTTGATTCGGTAAGGTCCATTCTTATCCGAAACATATAGTTTCCGTTTTTGCATATGTAACTAACAATAATGATAAAGTTTTACTAGTCAAAACACATTGGCGTTCGGATACTTAGGAACTTTCAGGGAGACAAGTTGAAGAAGGCGAATCCTTAAGTAAAACTGTAAGTAGAGAATTCCTTAAAGAGACGGGTATTATGCTTCTGATAACGAAAATTATGTAAATAAGCTGTCCACTTGGACAGCTTATTGTTTTTTTTTTGCTTAGCGTACAAAATTCGCGTTTTGTTGGCGGTACCCCATAATGCTAAAATTATGATTTCTAACGTCTTCTTTTTCATTAAAAGTTAAGCACCCCAAACCCCCTTAAAAAAGTTGTATTCGGAATATTGCAACAAAATCAAAAAAAGACCCTACAAGAGGGTCTTTCATCAGCTAATATTAAGCTATTTGAACATTAGTAGCTTGTGCGCCACGTTGTCCTTGTTCTACTCCAAACGTTACACGTTGTCCTTCGTCTAAAGATTTGAAACCGTCGATTTGGATAGCTGAGAAATGTACGAATACGTCTTCTCCACCTTCACGCTCGATGAATCCAAAACCTTTGTCTGCATTAAACCATTTTACTTTACCTTGTTCCATAATTGTTGCCTCCTAGTATGGATACCCACACATGTGTTACTACCCTTGCTCAAATACCTTAGACGAAAAACAAAATTTATTCTTAATCTCAAACCGAACAAAAATAGGTCATTCTTAGATTAACATATTTTCTAAAAAATAGCAAATTTCAAAAATAAGTCCTTATGGTAACTAGCCACTAATAGTGGTTGCTGGAGAAAAAGTCACTATGATAGTCATCACAGCAAGAAGTTACCAAAGGATCTCAACAATATCATTGGTCAGATTTTTTTCAGACATTCAACAACTGATAAAATTAGATATTATCGAGTTATTTTTTACTTAATGTGATTTTGTTCTGGTTTTTTGGTTTGAAATTTGCTTTTTTGGTTAGAGTGCTGGCTCGTCGTGTGGGGACGAAACCCCACGTATTACGTATCTATTTTTAGAATAAGAATTATCTTAGGACGAATGATCTAAGCGGTTCGGCTCGTATACTTGCTAGTCCAAGTCGAGAACCATTACTTTGCTTTTTGTCTGTCGGCTTGGCGAGAAAAGCACACGAGCCGAAAAAAGTTTTGCAAGGACAGAATTAAAAAGAAAGGCAATAGCCTTTAGGTGAGAATTAACGAACCGACTTTTTAATTCTGAGGGTGGAGATTTTTGAGCGTTTTTTTCTCAAAAATACTACCTGTTCCTTGCGGAACTTTTAGCTCTTTAATAATAGTGATAATAGAGAGTAGTTACAAAAAGCATGAAAATCCCTTGATATAACTGGGTTTAATGAACTTTTTAGGGTGTCACGAAAAGGTGACACTTTTTTGTTTTTTGTCACCTTTTCGTGACACCTAAATAATGGATATAACACATAAAAAAAGACTGTATCAATTTGATACAGTCTAAAAAAATCTAGCTGGTAATTTTACTTTTTTACCATTTTGATCTTGAAGATTTTTCAAAGAATGTTGAAACAATCTCATCGTTAATTTATCAAGTTTCACTTCATTTTTTCGAGGTGCACAAATCATTATGTAAGGATTTACTATCCATGTTCTAGGACTTACAGTACGACCATTTTCAATAATTTGCCCAGCACCTTCTGGATTAAGTAAAATTTCTTTTTTCTTTAATGAATTCATAACAGTTGATGTTTTCTGCCTTGATTTCCCTATCATTTCAGCAATTTCAGAAACAGTTGCCGCTCTTGGTAACTCAAAATCATCCTCAACGCTCTTTCGTTTCTTTTTGAATTTATCATCTCTACAAATAATGACATTACTTCTAAATTCCAAATAAGCTTGAATTCTAAATAAAAAACTTTCTTCAGCTTGAGTTAAATAACCAATACTATTCAATAAATCTAAATTTCTATGCATTACCTGATTAAAAGGCTCTCCAGCAAATGGATCTTTATTAGTTCCAACATAATGGTCTTCTCCAGTTAATTCTTTTAACTGTTGTAAAAGAGATTTTTTAAGTTCTTCAGCTTGATCTCTTTGTTTTCCATCTTTCTCGAAATCTCTTTTTCTAGCATTTCTATTAGCTTGATTTAAAGCTTGTCCTAAAGCTTGTTCATTTTCATCTTTCATTTTGTCGATTCCTCCTCTATTGAGGGAATCAACAAAAATACCTATTTTTTGCTATTTGATTATGAATCAAATTATGATAATCTATAACCAGACATTTAAATTTTAGGTATTTTCATTGAATACCCTTTGAAACGAGCCATGTTCCAGCATGGCTCGTTTTTATTTTATCACACATATGTCCTCAAGATATTGTCAAACAAAGTTTCCCAAAAATTTTACTTAAATTCATCATAATATCTTCTAACAATCCCTATCAAATCCTCGTTGTCTACTAGCCATTTCTCTTTTATGTTCACGCTCAAATTGATTATTTACACCTTTATTAGCTAGTTCATTTTTAATAAGCTCTCTAAACGTCTGAAATTTATCTTTAAAGGTTTTTTTAGTTTGCTGATACAAAACCCTTATATTAATCTGCAAATCCTTTATATGAGCTTTTAATGAGCTTATTTCAGTGTTTAATGTGCCTACTTCTTTTTGCAACTGACTTTTTTCTCGTTTCAATGTTCGATTCTCTTCCATCCATCCCTCTGCATGCACTTTTAAACTCTCATTCTCTTTCACAAAATCTGTTTTTTTCAAACGCACATAATCCTTTTTGAGAATAACCGCTGCATTCACTTGTTTTGTAAATTCTTGATATTGCTCCGGTGATAATACATAATTTCTTGTCTCTTTCTTCGAAATTTCAGCTTTCCCTATCATTTTATCCTGTACTTGTGTTATTACTTCTTTACGCAAAAACGGAATTACAACCGGCTCATTTGGCACTTGATCCGTAGCACTATCTAATTCTTCTTGTATTTGTTTTACTCTTTTTTCCAACTCTACATGACACTCGCCAATTAGCTGCAGTTTTTCACTTTCACTCTCTACATGTTGTTTTACTATCTCTAATTCTTTGTACTTATCAACGACATCACTTTCTAAACTCTTTTTCGCTACTTCTAATTCGTTTGTTTTCTCTTCAACATTTTTTAAATGATAGTCAATCGTTTGTAATTGCGTTTCTTTTTCTTGTACTTGATTCTCAACAATTGATCTTGTTTCTGCATATTCTTTGTATTGACGGACTTTCATGTATTTATGTGAACCTACATTAGCACGTTCAAAATTCGGAATATGTTCTTTCGCTAATTGCTCAATATAGGCCGTTTCTAATTCTCTCCAATGTGCAATTAACTTTCTTCCCGTTCCTTCTACACCTTGTTGCTGCAAAGCTCTATCCATTCCGACACGCCTCGTTAATCCTCGACTACTTTCGAAATTCGGTACATAGTTAATATGTAAATGTGGATTGGCTTCATCATCATGTAAAACCATGTTATAAACTACTAGATTTGGATTTCGCTCTTGAAACGCCTCAGCATAGCGCTTCAGTGCTTCTTTTTTCGCCTCTCTATACATTGGGTCGTCTTTACCTTCCCCAATCGCTACAACCAATTCTCGTTGCTCATGTGTCTTTTCATTTTTATGTATTTTGTCATAGTAGTCCTGAATCTTACGGTCATTTCGTTTTTGCTTCTCATTATACTTGTCCACCGCTTCTTGAAAGACATCTTTGTATACACTTCGGATATCCTTTTGAACAAAGTAGATATTCTCGTCTAACCTGGATGGATCGATGCCAGGATTCCCATAAATGTTTTCTCTGTTATTATGGCTTAATGAACTTTGGTGAGATTGATTAAATGAGATAGAGAACAACATAAAGTGCCACCACTTTCCCTAGATTAATTGATACAATAAGTCTAGCAAGGCGACGAAATTGTGTCAATTGACGTAACCCTATACTTATTTTGACGCTTACGCATCAAAATCGATAGGGGTCTGCGACGCTTTTCGGCTATGCCGAGCCATGTTTAACATGGCAAAACAAACCGTGGGCTTTGCCCAAACCCACTGGGGAACTCTTCCCCAGACCCCCTCTATCCAACTCCCCAACCCCTCAATCCTTGAGGGGCTCCCTCGCCGGTTGGCAGGAACAAACAGCCGTTTGTTCAATACCAAGAGGGTTCGGGTGTAGTCTAGTTGGTCAAGTCAAATACTCCCTTCGCTTCGCTAGGTCCGTTTTGATTGACCAACACACGCAACCGCCTCTACTGATTACTTTCATTTTGCTCTCTCTTTTTCTATAAAACCAACATCACTTAATTTACGTAGGTACATGCCGTAACTAAACCTATTAATCTAACATATTATGTAAACGCGACTTTAAATCTATTAAAAAGTTGCTAAGGAGGCGAATATAAAATGGCATCATTTGAAATCGGAGCAAGATCTCTTTTCAATTTTCGAAACCAACGTTTTTTCTTATTAGTTGAAGATGAAATTACAATTCCAAATAAAGGTGTAGAAATTGATCCAGTTAATATCTACGAAATTGACGAGCAAACTTTCAATCTTATCAGAGATGAAGGTGATACACCTGTAATTGTACCAAGTGATGAATTTCCAACTGTACCACCTGGATTTAAATTAGAACGCAAATGTATTTTTACAGTCGATAATGCATACTTTGTAATCTATGATTTAGAAGATGGAACTGATAACAACGTCCTATTAAGAATCAGTGCAGCTTTATTTAATTCATTGAGAAATTCTGGTGTTCGTGAATGTGTACCTCAAAATTTCATTTAAAAAATTAAATTAAAAGGAGTCCTAAATTAATAGGACTCTTTTTTGATGATTCGAATGTAAACTAATACATAGAAGTTTACTTTGGAGTTTATTATGTAAAACATAAATAAGTTAAACAAAAAGCCTAGTAACCACTAGGCTTTTTGTCTGAAAAAAAATACCATTTTCCACTTTAATACTCTTTTAATTTCACACTATTTTATGCAACTAATATTTAAAAGTTCTAACGTAAACTTTTAAATATTAGTTTACTTTCAATACAATTATTAAACTCTTCATTTTTAACAATCTAAACAGCTTAATGTTGTAAATCCGCATTTTCAGGACATTGCCCCATAAATAAAAAAGAGAAAGATTTGTATAATCCTTCTCTTTTTTATACTAAAAATCTCATCAAATAACTGCAAATGCATCAATATATTAGAAATTTTGTGAACATGAAGTACAAGGTCCACCAGTAGGTTGAAATACGACATTGTCAACAAAAGCTACTGCTCCCTCTCCACCTGTAGCAATATTTTGGAAAGCAACACATGCTGTAGTCACATCGGCAGGTATACACACAACAAGAGTATAATGTTGGAAACTAGATTGTGGTTGATTCGCAGCTGGTACAATATTCGGAATATTAGACGGGCCAAT
>NZ_JBBOTR010000006.1:0-13291 GCF_038005725.1 Bacillus sp. FSL R12-0074 | reverse complement strand
ACAAAAAAGACGAGTCATTATGACTCGTCTTAAAGTTGCTTGGCGACGTCCTACTCTCACAGGGACAAGGTCCCAACTACCATCGGCGCTAGAGAGCTTAACTTCCGTGTTCGGTATGGGAACGGGTGTGACCTCTCTGCCATCATCACCAAACTGATGAAGGTATATTCCTTCAAAACTAGATAACATTAGCTTCATATTATATGGTTAAGTCCTCGATCTATTAGTATTCGTCAGCTCCACATGTCACCATGCTTCCACCTCGAACCTATCAACCTGATCATCTTTCAGGGATCTTACTAGCTTACGCTATGGGAAATCTCATCTTGAGGGGGGCTTCATGCTTAGATGCTTTCAGCACTTATCCCTTCCGCACATAGCTACCCAGCTATGCCCTTGGCAGAACAACTGGTACACCAGCGGTGCGTCCATCCCGGTCCTCTCGTACTAAGGACAGCTCCTCTCAAATTTCCTGCGCCCACGACGGATAGGGACCGAACTGTCTCACGACGTTCTGAACCCAGCTCGCGTACCGCTTTAATGGGCGAACAGCCCAACCCTTGGGACCGACTACAGCCCCAGGATGCGATGAGCCGACATCGAGGTGCCAAACCTCCCCGTCGATGTGGACTCTTGGGGGAGATAAGCCTGTTATCCCCGGGGTAGCTTTTATCCGTTGAGCGATGGCCCTTCCATGCGGAACCACCGGATCACTAAGCCCGACTTTCGTCCCTGCTCGACTTGTAGGTCTCGCAGTCAAGCTCCCTTATGCCTTTGCACTCTACGAATGATTTCCAACCATTCTGAGGGAACCTTTGGGCGCCTCCGTTACACTTTAGGAGGCGACCGCCCCAGTCAAACTGCCCACCTGACACTGTCTCCCGGGTCGATAAGACCCGTAGGTTAGAATTTCAATACAGTCAGGGCGGTATCCCACCAGCGCCTCCACCGAAGCTAGCGCTCCGGTTTCAATGGCTCCCGCCTATCCTGTACAAACTGTACCAAAATTCAATATCAGGCTACAGTAAAGCTCCACGGGGTCTTTCCGTCCTGTCGCGGGTAACCTGCATCTTCACAGGTACTATAATTTCACCGAGTCTCTGGTTGAGACAGTGCCCAAATCGTTACACCTTTCGTGCGGGTCGGAACTTACCCGACAAGGAATTTCGCTACCTTAGGACCGTTATAGTTACGGCCGCCGTTTACTGGGGCTTCAGTTCAGAGCTTCGCTTACGCTAACCCCTCTCCTTAACCTTCCAGCACCGGGCAGGTGTCAGCCCCTATACTTCGCCTTACGGCTTCGCAGAGACCTGTGTTTTTGCTAAACAGTCGCTTGGGCCTATTCACTGCGGCTTTCCGTTAAGAAAGCACCCCTTCTCCCGAAGTTACGGGGTCATTTTGCCGAGTTCCTTAACCAGAGTTCTCTCGCACACCTTAGGATTCTCTCCTCGCCTACCTGTGTCGGTTTGCGGTACAGGCACCTTTTATCTCGCTAGAAGCTTTTCTTGGCAGCGGGGAATCAAAGACTTCGCTCCATAAGGAGCTTCCCCATCACAGCTCAGCCTTCACGATAAGCGGATTTGCCTACTTATCAGCCTAACTGCTTGGACGTGCACAACCAATCGCACGCTTCTTCTATCCTTCTGCGTCCCTCCATTGCTCAAACGATAAAGAGGTGGTACAGGAATATCAACCTGTTGTCCATCGCCTACGCCTGTCGGCCTCGGCTTAGGTCCTGACTAACCCTGAGCGGACGAGCCTTCCTCAGGAAACCTTAGGCATTCGGTGGACGGGATTCTCACCCGTCTTTCGCTACTCATACCGGCATTCTCACTTCTAAGCGCTCCACCAGTCCTTCCGGTCTGACTTCACTGCACTTAGAACGCTCCCCTACCACTGATACCATTGGTATCAATTCGCAGCTTCGGTGGTGTATTTAGCCCCGGTACATTTTCGGCGCAGAGTCACTCGACTAGTGAGCTATTACGCACTCTTTAAATGGTGGCTGCTTCTGAGCCAACATCCTAGTTGTCTAAGCAACTCCACATCCTTTTCCACTTAATACACACTTTGGGACCTTAGCTGGCGATCTGGGCTGTTTCCCTCTTGACTACGGATCTTATCACTCGCAGTCTGACTCCTAAGGATAAGTCATTGGCATTCGGAGTTTGACTGAATTCGGTAATCCGATGAGGACCCCTAGTTCAATCAGTGCTCTACCTCCAAGACTCTTACACTTAAGGCTAGCCCTAAAGCTATTTCGGGGAGAACCAGCTATCTCCAGGTTCGATTGGAATTTCTCCGCTACCCACACCTCATCCCCGCACTTTTCAACGTGCGTGGGTTCGGGCCTCCATTCAGTGTTACCTGAACTTCACCCTGGACATGGGTAGATCACCTGGTTTCGGGTCTACGACCACGTACTAAACGCCCTATTCAGACTCGCTTTCGCTGCGGCTCCGCCTCTTCAGCTTAACCTTGCACGGGATCGTAACTCGCCGGTTCATTCTACAAAAGGCACGCCATCACCCATTAACGGGCTCTGACTATTTGTAGGCACACGGTTTCAGGATCTCTTTCACTCCCCTTCCGGGGTGCTTTTCACCTTTCCCTCACGGTACTGGTTCACTATCGATCACTAGGGAGTATTTAGCCTTGGGAGATGGTCCTCCCAGATTCCGACGGAATTTCACGTGTTCCGCCGTACTCAGGATACATTCAAGAGAGAACGAAGTTTCGACTACGGGGTTATTACCCTCTGTGACGGACCTTTCCAGGTCGCTTCGTCTACCTCGTTCCTTTGTAACTCCGTATAGAATGTCCTACAACCCCAAGAGGCAAGCCTCTTGGTTTGGGCTAGATTCCGTTTCGCTCGCCGCTACTCAGGAAATCGCATTTGCTTTCTCTTCCTCCAGGTACTTAGATGTTTCAGTTCCCTGGGTCTGTCTTCCATACCCTATGTATTCAGGTAAGGATACCATACCATTACGTATAGTGGGTTTCCCCATTCGGAAATCTTCGGATCAAAGCTTACTTACAGCTCCCCGAAGCATATCGGCGTTAGTCCCGTCCTTCATCGACTCCTAGTGTCAAGGCATCCACCGTGCGCCCTTTCTAACTTAACCAAACTAAAATTAAAAAAATATGAGCTACACTGTTATCTAGTTTTCAAAGAACATACATTTAAACTTGAGAGATAGTTCTCTCAAAACTGAACGAAACAAAACAAGTCAACGTTTATTGATGAACTGCGTTCATCAATTCTCCATAGAAAGGAGGTGATCCAGCCGCACCTTCCGATACGGCTACCTTGTTACGACTTCACCCCAATCATCTGTCCCACCTTAGGCGGCTGGCTCCATAAAGGTTACCCCACCGACTTCGGGTGTTACAAACTCTCGTGGTGTGACGGGCGGTGTGTACAAGGCCCGGGAACGTATTCACCGCGGCATGCTGATCCGCGATTACTAGCGATTCCAGCTTCATGTAGGCGAGTTGCAGCCTACAATCCGAACTGAGAACGGTTTTATGAGATTAGCTCCACCTCGCGGTCTTGCAGCTCTTTGTACCGTCCATTGTAGCACGTGTGTAGCCCAGGTCATAAGGGGCATGATGATTTGACGTCATCCCCACCTTCCTCCGGTTTGTCACCGGCAGTCACCTTAGAGTGCCCAACTTAATGATGGCAACTAAGATCAAGGGTTGCGCTCGTTGCGGGACTTAACCCAACATCTCACGACACGAGCTGACGACAACCATGCACCACCTGTCACTCTGCTCCCGAAGGAGAAGCTCTATCTCTAGAGTTTTCAGAGGATGTCAAGACCTGGTAAGGTTCTTCGCGTTGCTTCGAATTAAACCACATGCTCCACCGCTTGTGCGGGCCCCCGTCAATTCCTTTGAGTTTCAGCCTTGCGGCCGTACTCCCCAGGCGGAGTGCTTAATGCGTTAACTTCAGCACTAAAGGGCGGAAACCCTCTAACACTTAGCACTCATCGTTTACGGCGTGGACTACCAGGGTATCTAATCCTGTTTGCTCCCCACGCTTTCGCGCCTCAGTGTCAGTTACAGACCAGAAAGTCGCCTTCGCCACTGGTGTTCCTCCATATCTCTACGCATTTCACCGCTACACATGGAATTCCACTTTCCTCTTCTGCACTCAAGTCTCCCAGTTTCCAATGACCCTCCACGGTTGAGCCGTGGGCTTTCACATCAGACTTAAGAAACCACCTGCGCGCGCTTTACGCCCAATAATTCCGGATAACGCTTGCCACCTACGTATTACCGCGGCTGCTGGCACGTAGTTAGCCGTGGCTTTCTGGTTAGGTACCGTCAAGGTGCCAGCTTATTCAACTAGCACTTGTTCTTCCCTAACAACAGAGTTTTACGACCCGAAAGCCTTCATCACTCACGCGGCGTTGCTCCGTCAGACTTTCGTCCATTGCGGAAGATTCCCTACTGCTGCCTCCCGTAGGAGTCTGGGCCGTGTCTCAGTCCCAGTGTGGCCGATCACCCTCTCAGGTCGGCTACGCATCGTCGCCTTGGTGAGCCGTTACCTCACCAACTAGCTAATGCGACGCGGGTCCATCCATAAGTGACAGCCGAAGCCGCCTTTCAATTTCGAACTATGCAGTTCAAAATATTATCCGGTATTAGCCCCGGTTTCCCGGAGTTATCCCAGTCTTATGGGTAGGTTACCCACGTGTTACTCACCCGTCCGCCGCTAACTTCATAAGAGCAAGCTCTTAATCCATTCGCTCGACTTGCATGTATTAGGCACGCCGCCAGCGTTCATCCTGAGCCAGGATCAAACTCTCCAATAAAGTTAGTTTGTCTAGCATCTAAAAATAAAAATTGACGTTCACGTTGTTTGTTTCGTTCAGTTTTCAAAGAACTTGTTTGCCGCTCATTTGCGACTCCCTTATGTTAACATTTTCATATTTCAATGTCAACCAAGTTTTTTTATTTCTTTTGTCGCTTTCTGCGTTGTTGCTATCGGCGACTTGTTCTATATTACACCTCTATATCCTAATCGTCAATACCTTTTATCCTTTTTATTTTATAAATTCTAAAGGGTATTGAACCTTCTTCATTTATACTCCGTTCCTAGAGATTAATAGACTGGTGCAATCACTTTCATAATCGACAGTTTATACTTTCTTACTTACACCTTTCTAAAGAATGAATAGCAAGCCAAACAAATATATATTAAAGGTAGCACTTTTTATTTCGAGTACATTCCAGCTGCATTCACAATTATCTCCTACCACTTCTCTCTAGGAATTATAAATACACCATGCATTTACTAAAAATCTAATTAACTTAGGAGGCGTTATGAAATGCATGTTAATAAGAAGATCATTTATGTATCCCATGATGCCCATTTCCACGGAGCACAGCTGCTTTCTTTACATACTATTAAAGCTCTTAAAGAAAACTTTCATTACTCCGTCGCAATTATTTCTATTGGAACGGGCATTTTAATCCACGATTTTCAAAAGTATGGTCCTGTTTATTGCCTAGAGGAAGACTACCCAACAGAAAAAAGGGTCGAATTATTAATAAAGAAGTTACTATCACAAGACTATACCATCGCCATATGTAGTACCGTCATAAGTGGTGATATAGTTGCATTACTAGCTAAACACAATATAAAAGTTATTTCATTAATACATGAATTGCCGCATTTAATACAACAGTACTCTGCCGAGGGGAAAGCTAGAAACATTGCCCAGTTTGCTTACAAAATTGTCTTCCCTTCACAGTACGTGTATGAAAAATTCCGTACAATCACCCAATTAGATCATCAAAAATGTCACATCCTCCCTCAAGGCTTGTTTAACCACAATCCTTATAAGAACAATATTGCAAAAGCTAGAAGCGAATTACGAAAAAAACACAACCTGCCTCTAGATAGCAAAATCATTTTAGGAGTAGGTTTCGCTGATCATCGGAAAGGGATAGATTTATTCTCACTTATTGCTTACTCAGTAAGAAAGGTTCATACGAATATTCATTTTATCTGGGTCGGGAGAACAGATGTTCATTTCTTTAACACGCTATCCCCAAGATATACAGCACATTTCACATTAGTTGAGCCTACTCCAGATATCGGTTTATATAACGCCGGAGCTGATTTATATTTATTAACTTCAAGAGAAGATCCTTTTCCAAACGTTGTTTTAGAGGCATTAGATACAAAAGTCCCTGTTATAGGGTTTAAAAACGCTGGAGGTTTTGAAGATGTTGTTACGGAACAAACTGGCGCCTTAGTAGACTTTTTAAATTTATCGCAGGTGCTGGAAAGAATATATGAATTTATTGGAGATGAAGACTTACGATTACAAAAAGGGCGCTTTGGCCAAGAGCTTATTGAAAAAGATTTCAACTTTCTTCATTACATTTATCAACTGTTAAACCTACTTGATCATAATTACAAAAAAATAAGCGTAATCATACCGAACTATAATTACGAAAAATACTTATCTAACCGAGTTAAATCCATATTAAACCAAACCTATCCCCTTTACGAACTAATTTTCCTAGACGATGCCTCTACTGACAATAGCGTATCTATATTTGAACAGCTGCTCTCAAACGAAAATAAGCCCCACCTAAAAGTTCAGCAGATTATTAATGATAAAAACTCTGGTTCTGTATTTAAACAATGGATAAAAGGCATCTCTGCAGCAAACGGTGATTATATTTGGATTGCAGAGGCCGATGACTTATGTGATCAGACATTTTTAGAAGAAGTAATCCAAGGGTTTCATATAAATCGTGATGTTACCTTAAGCTACACACAATCAAAACAAATAGATGAACAAGGAAATATCCTAGCCAATCATTATTTAGATTACACAAATGATATTGATAAAGAAAAATGGAAAAGTTCTTATTTCCGAAAAGGGATAGATGAAATACAAGATACATTACTTATCAAAAACACCATACCTAATGTCTCAAGTGTAGTTTTTAAAAACATAGATATAAAAACAAAAGAAAAACAATTAGAAAAGTTTAAAGTAGCTGGTGATTGGTTTTTCTATGTTTCTATTCTTAAAGAGGGGAACATTTATTTCAATCCAAAACCGCTAAACTATCATAGACGACATACAAATAGCGTAACGAGAACAGAAGATTCATATTCCCATTACAGTGAAGTTGTACAAATGCAGAATTTCATTAAAGAAACCTTTACTATCGACGACATTTCAAAAAAGAAAATGTACACATATAGAAAGTACCTTAAAGCATCTTTGAAGATTTAATGATATATTTTCTTCGCCATCAGTATCTCTTGTAAAACGTTACTATCATTTAAGGGGGGTTACTCTTTGAAAGAATTTATAGAAGCAAATAAAGATTTGCTTTCTCAAATTGCACACAAATACAATGTAAATGCAAGTATCCATCCAGAGGATCATATCTTTCAATTCCTTGTCACTAATCCAGTCTTCCCATCTAAAAAAGAAGCGATAGATTATTATTTTCAAGATGGGAGAAAATCCGCAGAAACACTCTTAGATTTAATTACTTCCTTTTATCCCCCTATAGACACTCCAATTAAATTATTAGAATTCGCATCCGGATATGGCTGCGTAACACGTCATTTATTAAACCTACAAACGAACTTAAGTATAACTACCTGTGATATACATGAAGAGGCTATTACTTTTATTGAAAACACATTAAATACTTCTTCTATCTTATCTCACCCTGAACCTGAACAAGTAAAAGTGGCCTCGTCTAAGTATGATATCGTCTTTTGTCTATCCTTTTTTTCTCATATGCCTGATACAACTTGGTTTCGTTGGCTTCAAATATTGTATAATGCTGTTTCTCCTGAAGGCTTACTCATTTTCACAACTCATGGTTATCAAAGTAAAAAGTACTTCAGCTTTCCAGATTTAAATAAACAGGGTTATTGGTTTCTCCCTTCTAGTGAACAATTGGATTTAGATGTTCATCAATACGGGCAAACGATCGTTAGTCCCTCTTACGTATGTGACAAAATTAAATTATTACCCTATAACCCTGTCATCAAAAAATACACTGAAGGTTTTTGGTGGGAACATCAAGACCTTTGGGTAATAAAAAAAGAAATAAAATAATAAACCACGCTCTACTGATACAAAAGTAGGGCATGGCTTATTATTTTTTACTATATAAGAACTCTTCAATCCATAGCTTATTTAATCTAATTCCACTTTTGAAATCTATTTTCGGTTCCCAATTACATTCTCGTCTTACTCTATCTATATTTAAAATGATTTTTTGAACATTTTCTTTCCTTTGTTTATAGCAGATAAAGTCCACTTTTCTTTCCGTTAATTTCTCCAATTCTACTATAATTCGTTTTAAAGAGAGACCCTTGCCGCTCCCTATGTTATACACACAAGATTTCAAACGATTTAATTGTGATAGTTGTATAGTGATTTCAACTAAATCATCGATATAAATATAATCTCGAATAATCTCTTGTGGATTCCCATATATATTAATCTTTTCATTACTGAGATGCTGATACAAAAAACAATTTATTGCCCCAACTTTCTTTAAAGGATTTTGATATTTTCCATATGGATTAGAATATCTACATACAACATAGTCAATTCCGTATTTTTTCTTATAAAAGTACAAGTAATTTTCAAGCGATACTTTTGTTATTCCATAAGGAGAAAGTGGTTTTAATGGATGTTCCTCATCAATAGGTAAATATTGCGGTTCACCATAAACCGTGCCTCCAGAAGATGCTAATACAATTTTTTTAACAGGAAAATTTTTAACACTTTCCATGAAGTTAAGAAAAAAAAAGCTACTGTTTATATCTCCGAAAACATCTTCAATTGAAGTTGCTACATTAGACGTTGCAGCTAAATAAATAATAATATCCACATTCACTAAAGCTTTATATATATCTTTAACATTCGCTAAATCACCTTTAATAAATTCAACCTCACTTATAATATTTTGAGGGAAATTATTTATATGTCTGGAAAATACTTTTACATTTTGACCTTGTTTCAATAAACCTAATGCGAGGTTAATACCAATGAAACTATTTCCACCTACTATTAAATAATTATTCTTCCTCATAATATCCTCTCTAGTAATAAGATTTTTGCTTATCACACCTAGAAATACAAATAAACGAACTTGGTCACCTCTATTATTCATTCTCTTATAATTGTATGCCCCTTATAAATTTTCATTATCTTTATTTTATACTTCCCTTTTAGAATCGATACCTTATTTAAGATGACCGCAAAAACACTCATAATATTTACTCATTCCCATGAATATATTGGATTAGTAAAAACTTGCCTTCTCATATTCTCGTTTATTCTATTTAAAAACCTTCTCCATAAATAAAACTTTCAAAAAGGAGCACTACATGTATGAAAAATGTAAATCAAGAGCTTTTAAATCATGTAATCCTACATAAAGATCGAATCCCACATTTCCATAAAGACTTTCCACTTATACTATTCTGGAGCCATAGAAGCGGATGTACCGCATTAGCTAATTGGTTCTTTTTTCAAATTGGATTATTTACTGAAGCAAAGAAATACCATGACTTTATTCATTACTATGAGTTCTGGGTGTATAAAAACAATATAAATTACATACCAGAGTTACAAAATGGTCTTCTAGCATCAAATAAAGATGTTTGTAAACTTGTACGGAATCCCTACAAAAGGGCCGTCAGCTCATTTTTATTACTTGCTGACAATCCATATGCTAGCCCTCAATGGGAAAATATCCGCCATTATTTGTATAATGACAAATATAGTAACCGTGGAGTATCATTTAAACAATTTTTATATTACATTCGAGCATTGGGTTCAAATTCCCTAGCAATGGACATACATTTTAGTCAGCAATACGTTCCAGGTGAAGAAAATTTCATCCAATACTATATTCCTTTAGAAGATTTTAATACACAAATCACCAAGATAGAATACACGTACGATTTGATTAAATCCAATTTAGCGCTTCTTACAAATTCAGATCATCATCGCGCTCATAAAATGCTTTATACAGGAAGCTATGCAGAACTCAGCATTACAGATGCCGCCTTCCCTCGCTTTCCAACATATGAAAGCTTTTATGATGAAGAAACAATGGCGTTAGTTACAGAAATATATGCACAAGACTTTGAAATGTATCCGTACACAAAAGGGATATTCTAAGTCGATACATTCTTCAATGAATAAAAGCGAATGTATCGCATAGCATAAAGTGAAACTTTAATTAGCGTGGGGTTCTCTCCCGCTAATTATTCCATTCTACCAATCTCACTTTTATGGGTTCCCTAATTTCCACCCACTCTCTTTGATTTCGCTGATTGTTGACGTGTGTGTCATATGCATTTTTTTACACAGGAGTGATGTCATGTGGAAGGTAATTTGAAGCACAATAATGGATATTGCGTTATTTGTGAGAAGAAAGCTACATTTATAGAGCATAATGATTGGCTTAGAGATCATTACTTATGTTCTACATGCCACTCTATACCAAGGCAGCGAGCTATCATCCATGTTTTAAATACATTTTTTCCTAAATGGGGTTCCTATCATATCCACGAATCCTCTCCTGGGGGAATTACAACTCAGCTACTTATAAAAAACTGCAAAAACTATACGTATTCTCAATACTTTAAAAACTATCCTCTCGGCCAATACTTTCAAGGAATTAGATGTGAGAACTTAGAAGATATGACTTTCCAAAATGAATCTTTTGATTTGTTCATTACTCAAGATGTCTTTGAACATGTAATGGAGCCAAATAAAGCCTTTAAAGAAATAGAGCGTGTATTAAAGCCTGGCGGTGCTCATGTGTTTACTGTCCCTTGGTATCATACACTCACAAAGACTTTACAAAGAGCAAGAATCAATAAAGAAGGAATCGAATATATTGAGGAGCCAATTTATCATGGTAATCCTATTGATGAGAACGGGTCTTTAGTAACATTTGATTGGGGTCAAGATATGATTGAATATATTTATACACATGCAAATATGTATACCATTGTTTATTTACACAAGGATAGATCACTGGGGTTAGATGCTGAATTTCTACATGTTTTTATTAGTAAAAAACACGAAAATGATTTTTAGGAACTATATAATTTGGAGGTTAACAAATGAATAACTTTAAATTAGGAAGTGATTTTGATAACCTTGTTAGCCCGCTTTCTGATGTTGAACTTCTTAATCTATTTATACAAAGTTGCTCACAAACAAAGATAAATGGCATCCCAGTACCTATGTTCCCCTCTGAAGAAATTCAACAACAGTTTGTAGGTGCTTCCTATGAACATGCTCTTTATGAAGCATATTTGTTTTATAGCCACGTAAAAACATATGCCCAAAATTTAGGTGTTCCCTTGAATAAAGAACGTAAAATTTTAGACTTTGGTTGCGGATGGGGAAGAATCATACGCTTCTTTTTCAAAGATGTTCGCCATAAAAATTTACTTGGTATTGATGTAGATCCTGCAATGATTAACCTTTGCAACGAAACGTTAGGAAGAGGCAGGTATAAAATAACTCCCCCACAACCTCCTGTAGAATTTATTAATGACAATTCATTAGATATCATATTCGCTTATTCTGTATTCTCACATTTATCCGAAGAAACAGCAGAAAATTGGATAAAGGAGTTTTCAAGAATTCTTCGTCCAGGTGGAATCTTCATCGCAACAACACAAGCACGCTATTTTCTCGATTTCTGTCAACAATTCAAGGAACACCCTGAATTAATTCAAACTGGGTGGCATAAAACTTTATCTCAAGCTTTTCCAGATATAAATCGTGCCATCTCGGATTATGAAAGCGGAAATTTTGTCCACAGTCCTACGGGAGCTGGAGACGTTAGAAATAGTAGCTTTTACGGAGAAACTGTTATACCTAGAACCTATATTAAAAATCACTATGAGAAGTATTTAAAGCTACGGGACTTTTTTGATGATACAAACCGGTTACCCCAAGCTCTATTTGTTCTCCAAAAAGATTAACTCTTTTCTCTCATTGTATAATGAAGATCATTTTGTATCTCAGCCGTATATATTAAATCATCAAAGATTTCCATATCAAGCAAACTGTACAAAAGAATTCATTATGCAGCATAAACACAGTAAGTCAATAACATATCTCATGTTTTAACTAGATTCGAAAAATCAAAAGTAACTTCCCACCACTTGAACTACGAAGAACATAAGGGGGATATATCTTGAAAATAATCGCTTTTTACTTACCACAGTTTCATCAAATAAAAGAAAATGACCGATGGTGGGGGAAAGGGTTTACTGAATGGACAAATACTAAAAGTGCACGACCTTTATTTTCAGGACATTACCAACCTAGAGAACCTTATCAAGATTTTTATTATGACTTAACCACCCCATCCGTAAGAAAATGGCAAGCAGAAATCGCCAAAGCACATGGCATATATGGTTTTTGTTATTACCATTACTGGTTTAAAGGGAAGAGGCTATTGGAGGCACCCTTTAATGAGGTACTTAAGATGAAGGAACCAGATTTTCCATTTTGCCTTTCTTGGGCAAATGAACCGTGGACAAAAACTTGGGATGGTCTTGATAGTCACATATTAATGCCTCAAAATTATGGAGAATTATCGGATTGGAAAGAACACTTTGAGTATTTATTGCAAGCTTTCCAAGATGAGAGATATATCCGTATAGACGATAAACCACTATTCATTATTTATCGTCCCGGGCATATCCCTCATTGTGAACAAATGCTTCATTATTGGAATACACTCGCACAAGAAAATGGTTTGAAAGGTATATACTTTGCAGAAACATTAAACAGCTTTCCACTTCCTAATATAAATGGATTTGATGCTAGCATTCAATTCGAGCCTTTTTATACAATTGCTCATGATAGCTCTTCAGACATAAATAAGACAATATATGAGTCTGGTAAACAAATAAACGCTTGGGATTATGATAAAGTGTGGATGTATATACTAAAGCGATCTCCTCCAGAGAAAAAAACATTTCCTGGTGCCTTTGTTGACTGGGACAATACAGCACGCCGCAAAGACTTAAATAGCAGTATCTTCCTAGGTTCTACCCCTAAGAAGTTCACGATATATTTAAGCAAACAAATCCAGCGTACCTATTCTCTTTACAACAGCGAGTTTTTATTTATTAATGCGTGGAATGAATGGGCAGAAGGTACTTACTTAGAACCAGATAAAAGGCATGGATTCGCCTATTTAGAAGGAGTTAAGCAGGCAATTAACAGAGGTATGAAAGCAT
>NZ_JBBOTR010000005.1:0-53696 GCF_038005725.1 Bacillus sp. FSL R12-0074 | reverse complement strand
TTTGCACATTATCCATTCCCCTTTTCTACAAAATGAAATTTTTATACTAATCTTCCTCATACCCCATTCTCGAGCCGATAAATTTCGCAATATTAACCGTTAACCCGTTACCAGCCTGTGCATATAATTGATTAGGCGATGTTACTTCTTTTGCTCGATCAAAGTATTCGTCAGGAATCCCTTGCAATCGCCACGATTCTCTTTCTGTAAGCCAGTATAACTTCCCGTCACGTAAAGTAGTTTGTTCCCTGGATCTAAGTAATGTTTGCGCTACGCCGTGTCCTATGCGACCTCTGCGTGTCTTAGATGTTGGTACTGCTATATTAATAGCGTCACCAACAACACCGATATCATATCCTTGTTTAGTAGCCTGTCTTACTTTTACATAATCTTTCGTTACTTCTAAAATACAGCTATTCTTTTCTGTATCAACTAAATATTCGTCGGACACTTGATCCTCTAAGATATCCTGCAATGAATATTCTTTTCCTTCTTTGAGGGATTCCAACCTCGGTTGAGGTGATAACATTCCATTCCGCATCATACCCGACTCCATCCATTTCAGTGAGAATACGGGCAAAGTCCCATCCTTTATTAACTGATAATGTGTTATCAACGTTTTCAAAGAGCAAGTAGGCAGGTTTCTTATGTTCAGGTACTTCTTTGATGAGCCGGATAACTTCTGTAAATAGTCCTGATTTTTCTCCTGCAAGTCCTTTTTGTTTTCCGTTTTTGGAAATATCGGTGCAAGGGAACCCTGCTGTCCAAATATCCACTGACGGAATAGTAGTTCCTTTTGCGTTTCTGATATCATGTTCCGTCCACTCGCTTTCTACATTAACTTCATGCATAGCTTCATATGTTTTCCTTGCCGCTTTATCCCATTCGCAGAAACCAATACAGGTATGTCCCGCTTGTTCTAATCCGATTCTAAAAAGCCCAACGCCAGCAAATATATCTATAAATGTTAATTTATTGTTATTCATTTACACTACTACCTCTTCATCTGCGAATTTCCAAATGAAGCCCCCTGCACGTGGTCTTACACCTCTACATACAGCGCTTATGTTGTTTATTTTAGTTTTATCAATAGCTTCAGATAAACTTATAAAAGTAGCTACGATTTCGCCATCATTACTAATTTGATTTATTTTCCTTTTCGGCCTTCCTCCATTTGAATTTGGTTTATTAAGTCCTGTTCTATACGCATGTAGCGCATTTTCTCCATTTGTACACCACTCTAAATTATTTACGTTGTTATCTTGTTTATTTCCGTTGATATGGTTCACTTGAGGTTTGCATTCAATGTTAGGTATAAAAGCTTTAGCTACTAATCTATGAACAAATCCACCTTTTCTTTTACCTCTGTTTCTTAAATCCACTATTAAATAACCTTTATGATTTACCATCGGTTTCAATATGACACCTTCACGATTGTAAACTCTCCCGTTACTTCGTATGAATTCCCTTTTCATCGATCTGACTCTACCTAAATTGCTAACTTGATACATACCTTCGAATCCCTCATACCCTTCAATATCTCTCCATTCCTCTTTCATATCCATCCCTCCGTTTTCTGCAAGCTGGCGAATAAGTCTATAAAAGTAAGACTCATATCACCACCTCGCTTTCTATTAAAATAACGCTTTTATAACACTTCATCATGATTAATTTGTTTTGAAATAACTTTAGCTTCATGACCGTAATATCCATTGTGTTCGTTGTAAGCGACAAACTGGAGAGTTCCTTTAGATGTGACAATATCAACGAACATCACGTCACCTTCAAAATACTCACTTTCTATATCCAAATCATGCTTTTCAAGAAGACCTTCTTTTAATTCTGTATCAGTTATTTTCACATCAATAAGTTGTGCTCCTATAAAATCATTAAAGTCATCTTCTGACATAAAGTAACCAAAGTTTTCGCAGCAAGATTGTTCATCATCAATCAATAGCTTGATTACCTGTTCGTTTGTCGTTATAGCGTAACCACTCATGCTTGACCATCGCACTTTCTCTTGATGCTCTTCAATTTTTAAGATTTGTTCCATTTTTCATTCCTCCCTTGTTTTTATACAAAATTCAAATTTGGTCTTAATATCCGCTTGCTAACCGATCATAGTTAACTTGGTTCTTATCGAAATACGCCTTTTCCATATCTTCAAATGTCATTCCGATTTTAATTCCAATTGCTAATAGAGCCATCAATGCTTCTGTGTACTCGTTCCATTCGTTCAGTTCCAATCTGTATATGTTTTCGAATAGGTCATGGAATGAAGTATCTGTTCTTGTGTATCGACGACATTGTATATTGTCTATATCAACTTTAGTTATCCAATCACTATGTCCGTACTTATTACCCAAACTCGCCATAAAGTGCATGCAATCCGCCCACTCATCGTATTGACGCGCCTTATTTGTTGTTTTATTTTTCTTCCAATACTTAAAGAACCCTATTTCCTGCGCGAGCTCCCCAAGTTCTACGTATAAAGCTTGAGTGATATCTCCTGTAAGGCTTTTACCTTTTAAACTGTGTACCTTTACAATTTCGTTATCCAATTTTTCTTGTGCTTCGAAAATTTTTTGTATATTAATCATCTATATTCTCCTTTTTAAATTGATAATTTAACTTGACCTGAATCATCGATCTCTATTTCTGTTTTGTTTCGTTTGCTAAGGTTACAAGTTCGGCATAAAACCCTTAGATTCTCAGGAGTGCTATCTCCCCCTTTAGAAATAGGGATAGTATGGTCGATATGAGCTTTATTTTCATCGTTTTTATTATTGTCATGAACTTTCTTTCTGCAACATTGACAACTCCAGTTATCACGCTCCAGTAATTCTGTTCTCTGTACTGGAGTAAATTTAACGAAATTTTTATTCGATCGCCTTTTCAATATGCTAGCGTATACTTTGTCTTTGTTTTCGCTTTTCCACAATTTTATTTTTTGTGATATATGATTTTTGTTTTGTTCGCGCCACTCTCGTCCGTATTCAACAACTTTTTCTTTATTTTTATCACGCCAATTCCTCATTCTTTCAATCGTTCTTTCTTTGTTTTCTTTGTGCCACTGTCTTGTTTGTTCAGTTATTTTCCCTTTATTTTCTTTACGATAACGCTTTTGATATTCAGCTATTTTCTCTTTATTTTCTTTACAATATTGTTTCTTTCGTTCGGACACGCATTTTTTACAAGTGCCTTCATGACCATCCTTACACGTTTTTCCTTTTGGATAATCAATGTATAGCTTCCACTCATTGCATTTCTTGCAAACCTTACCGTCCACTCATATCCGCTCCTTATAAGTAACTTTTTAATTTCTCTTTCTGTTTCTTCAACACTTCCAAAGACTTCTCTGTTTTGCGTTTCTCACTATTTAATCCGTTCAAATGATATTGCTTCCTGTAAATCTCGATTTCTACTACTTCAAGTTCACCTTCCACCTGTATTTTGGTTTCTTTCTTCATACAATCCCTCCTACAGTCCTAATTCGTTCATTATTTTACCTTCTTCAAATCCTCTCACGATAGTTCCATTTTCGAATTTAAAAGCTGGTAAACTCATTATTCCTAAACCTTCAGCTTCAGCTTTATAAATGTCATTTTCCTCAATGTTTCTTTCTTCTAATTCAATTTCCACTGGAGCGAATCCCAAGAAATGTTTTGCACGTTTGCAATTTGGACAATCCGTTTTCGTGTACATAATGATCTTAGTTGCCATTCTCTTCATTCTCCTTTGTCTCCGCTAATAGTTGAGTGATTTCATAAACACCGTTTTCGATTGGTTTCATTATTTTTCATCTCCTTTTAATATTTCTTGATTTTCATAGATATTGCCGATGATTTTATGATATTTCGTTAATTCAACAGACACTGAAAATGCTGGTTCCATGTGGTCATAGTAATCTTGTCCGTTATCATGACACTGATACATAAAAGCTCCGTTTCTAAATTCCACAATTAGAAATGGTCTGCTTAAATCAGTTGAAACAATGTCACCTTCGTAAATTTCGTTTCCTTTTGAATCTTTTAATCCTGTGTACTGACTGACTGTTCCCCATTTAACTGGTATACACCCTTGATAATTCGCCTCAATATAAGCTAATTTATCTTCATAACCTATAATTGCACTTCCATAAAGCCATTTTGTATCACCGTAATTCTCAATTGGCATTCCGCGAAACTTAATCTCTCTCATTCTCCCCATCTCCTTTTATCAATTCGAATAGTTCCTGCTCACTCATTTCCCAAAGTTGACGTCCCGTATTTTCTTCCTTGTAAATCCCCTTATGTATCAGGACATCGATGTAGATTTGTTTCCTGTCCATTTACTTATCTCATGCCCTTCACATATTCTTCCTTCAGATCACGAATCAACATAATTTCCTGCGGTCCCACTTCATGTCCTAGCGAATTCACCCTGTTTCCGTATACCTCACCAGACATCGTTACACGCGTTATAGCGATATGCTCACCTGTCTGTTTATGAGTCCAGAAACCACGAAGTACGGCTCTTTCTTTTGCTGTCATGGCTTGTCCTCCTAACTTATCTGCTGCACTTCCTTATATTTTCGTGTTGTCTTCGTTGCTGCTTCTTCATATGACCATCCAATATCAATCCTGCTATAGAATGTCCCTACTTTAATTCCATTACTTTTCGCTACATTTATCCAATACTTGTTTTCTTTTTGTTTACCATTATCCGTTTCACTTATAACGATATTCTTCTTACCTCTAACAGGTCTTATTGCTGCTTCATAGGGATCCATTCCTCTTTCGACCCTCCTATGAAAAGTGGGGGCACTTATTCCGTTTTGTTTCCTTAGCTCTACATAATCACTAAATTTTGTTTTCTTTTGGCCATAAGGCGTTGTCGCTGCCTCTAAAGGACTCCATCCTCGACGTATGCGATTATAAAAGTCTTGTTTTTTAATACCGTTTCTAACAGCTAGTTTAGGTAAATCGCCGTGCTTCTCTCTTCCTTTCCAACTTGTTCCTATCGGCGTTGTAATTGCTCGTTCTAAGCTCCATCCATAATATTTAATACGATGATCTACATATTTTTTACAAACGCCTATAGCATCCGCTCTTTGATAATCTTTGTATGTCGGTACTATCCTATTTTTCACAACGCTTCCTCCTTAACTTTTACTGAGCAACGTCTTCCTGTATTGCTTGGCGGAGTTGTTGCCGCTCTTTCTAAATCCCAACCATGAGTATTAACCCTCGACATAAATGTTCGGTAACCAATTCCATTCCGGTTTGCGATATCCAGCCAATTCTTTCTATCCGATTTCATTTCGTTTGCCTGTCTAGTAGCCGCCTCTTCACACTCCCAACCAAGAAGGTTTATTCTGCTATAAAAAGTACTAATATTTATCCCGTTTTCTTGAGCTTTTTTAAGCCATTTTGTATATTTTCTTTCGTATCCATGATTTACTGTTCCCGGCTGTGCCGTTATTGCTTCTTTAATATCCCATCCTAATCGGTAAACCCTGCGATATAATGTGTGATAATTAATTCCGTTCTTCCTAGCAATTGCTCGTTCCTCATCGGTTAACCAACGATCTAAGGTCATTTATACCACCGCCTTCTTAGCTCGATGTTTAATGTTAGGTGGAGTCGTTATAGCGCTTTCTATACACCATTTAAGTACAAAGACTCTCGTTCTTAACGTTTGTTTTCCTACGCCGTTTTTTAACGCTTCTTGGTACTGTGATGGCTTTATAATGTCCGTTTTAGAGTGGGCTCTTTTCGTGCATTCTATTGGCGATAATACTGGTGTCGTTGCTGCGTCATTAGGATCCCAGTTATAACGCTTAACCCTTGAGAAAAACGTGTCATATGAGATACCATTTCGCTGTGCTAATCCCCATTCTTCTGCATACTTAACTTTCAAACTAACAAATAATGGTTTACTAATTGCTTTTTCTACATCCCATCCATGTACATTAATCCGCTGATCTACTGTACTTTTCTTAATTCCGTTTTGTTTTGCGATTTCGTATTCTTCCCAAGTAGGTACAGGATTGTATCTCATATCGTTTTCCCTCCTAATCTAATGCCATAATTTCAGCTAACGATCTGTCCGATATATAAGTATCGATAATTTGAATCCGTCCATATTTATCTTTAGCCATTCCTTCGGCTTCGCTCTCTGACTTCGCTTCAAACCATCTAAGCTTCCATTTGTCATCCTTGTCGTAAAACTCTACTGAGTACGTTATGACGCTTGTGACACGTTGTAAAAACTTCTCAGATGTGCTCTTTGCTGAATAATCGAAACTCCCAACGACATCTTCCAGTGTTAATTGCTTCATGCTACTTCTCCAGCTTTCTCTAGCTGTTGTAGTCGATATGCTTCCTTCAATCTCGCCATAACGGCATGACGTCTTCTGTCCACTTCTTCAGGGCTGCGATTCCCCGCCTCACAAATACATGATCCAAACTGATACATACCCATTCCAATATCGTTTCTAATTACTCCCGCTCCGTTACATGCACACATCTTAATTCCCCCTTTTATTTTTAAACAACGCTTTTGTTCAGTTTCCTTTGTTTAAATGCATTTCTAAAACCCGTTTTTCATTCCGAACCATTTCTAATGCTGAAATCAAATTATGTTCTAATACCTCTAAATCATTTATTCTTTTTTCTACTTGAACAGTTGATACAAAGTCATATATGTTTGCACCGATAGTACCGAATGATAATTTCACTTTCGCTTTTCCGTAGAAACCACTCATACAATCCCTCTTTTCTATTCAAATAATGATTTTTTTAAATCTTCTTTTCGTCTAATAACCCAATGTTATACATTTCTTTTGCTTTTTCATGATTAACCAATTCACCGTCTACTGTATTTGCATAAGGCGAAAGCTTCTTTTTAGTTGGATCATAGTACCCTGTTTCTAATTCAGCTTCCGAAAAAGGATGATTAGGTTTCAACACTGCTTCCCAATTTTCCAAGTAGATGGTTTCTCCTTCGCGATCTTTGTAATACCAGTCATATAGTTCTGGCCCTATTTCACTAGCATGGCAACTTTCACAATGGTATGGACCGCATTGAACCATCCCTACTCCTACATCTACCCAATCCGCTTCCATTTCTATTTCGCAATATGGACACTTTTGTGTCGGTGTATCGTATGCTCCCATAATGTATTCCCCCTTAGAATCCTAAATGTTCAATACGTTTATCTGATGTTTCCTTAAATACAACTGCTTCTGCTTTTATGCTGTTCTGTAACTAACTCCCTTAACTTGATACAAGTACTTCTTACTCATTCCGTACAACCGATCAGCTGCCGCAAATCCAATCTTGTCTTCCAATGTGTCTAAGTCTTCATTACTTGTGTACCAAATCGGTAAATTCCGTAAGTATCGCTCATTGATAATCTTGTAATACATGTCTTCTTTGAACTCGCTGTACTTCGATTTTGCTATGTCATCCCACACGAGAATGTCACAAGTACATAAATCATGAAGTAATTCATTTAATCGCTTCTTATTGTCATTCAGGAACGCTGCATTTTGTATCTCAGCCATGATATTTACATCTTGGACACATAACACTCTAGCGCCGCGCAAACGTCCTGTGCGCTCATCTACGACTTTGAATTTATTCAATGCATACTTAGCTGCTGCTATTTGCAAATGAGTCTTCCCTAATCCGTACGAGTTGTTTTCCTGGCGCATTTTATTTCGTTCTCCTGGAGGTAAACTTTTTAATCTCGTTTCACCCACTGATGCAATAAAACCGATACTATTCATCTTTGAATCTCTAATTTCGTTAAAGACTTTCAAATATTCGATCATAGCGTCATATAAAACTTTCTGCACTTCTGCCTCTCTTATGTAGTTATCAAATCGTGCATTTTCAAACTCAGATGGAATCATTGCGTACTTGAAACGAGATTTTAGACTTTTCCGTTCTAAGCATTCACATTCGATAGCAACATCAACATATTTTCCTTTTAGAAATTCAGATGGTTCTTTAATGAATGTGTACCCTTTATCACCACATATTTCACAATCAACCGATGGTTTGAGCGAATCCTCTTCCGCTGGTCGGTTGGATTCCTCTGCCAGTGCCTTTTTGTGCATAACTTCCGCTCTTTTCATTAAATCCTTCATTATGTCCCCTAGTTTTTCCATTACCATTCGCTCCTTTGTTTTTAAACTCTGTTTCTGATGCTTCAACATCTACTAAAGTACAAATGTTATTGTTAGCCCACTGCTTCAAGATTCCCTCAGCATAGTTCCATTTAGCTTGCTTTTTTAATGCGCGTTCCATAGCTGCTATAACCAATTCTTCACTTGTATCTTTAATCCACTGATCTACGTTCTCAGCCATGTACGGATTTAATATTCCAATGTTACTTTCATAGAATGAGAAGGGATTCTTACTACTATTACTTATTGTTAAATTAGTATTGTTAAGATTAGTATTGTTAGTGTTTCCCTCAGACACTACCCCTAGTTCCTCTGGGACACTACCCTGGTTTCCATCAGACACTACTAGTTTCTGTGAGACACTAGGGGTAGGTAGTACGTAATAGATATTTGATAAGTTATTTCCTTGTGCATCTTTCCTGTTAACTTTTTGAATGTACCCTTTTTCTTCTAATGACTTGATACATTGGACAATCTTCTTTCTTCCACATCCAACTTTTTCAGTTAATGTTGTTAGTGAAGGGAACGCTGATTGTGTATCTCGATTTGCATGTCTTACAATCACTGCGTAAGCCTTAAATTCGTAAACATCCAAATCACAGTTGTCAATTGCGTCATTCTCTATCATGAAAAACCCGCGTCTTTTATCAATAAAATTCATTTAGTCCACCTTCTTCATCCAACATTCATAGCTGACATTATCCGTGTAGCCGATTGTTCTAAATTCATGCTTACCTTGAAAACTTCTACCACTTTGCTCATAAAACTTACCGTTCTTATATACCGGTTTGATTGGTGTTAAGAAATCAAAACCTCTCTCAACCAAATCGTTTGTAGCTATTAACATTTCTTTTTGCGTTTGTCTTCTCACAGGTATCTTAAACATCAACCATCACTCCGTTCGCATATCGCAAATCCTTTCGATACTTTCAGGACCCTATAACCTGGGTAGCGTTTTGGATTTATATATTTCAGTACGTTTTTTTTGATTTCTTCCTGGTTAGTGCCTTTAAAGCACCAGCCAGGAAGAACAACTCTTGTTTGTGTGTTGATCATGCGAAGTTCATTTCCATGTTTTCAAAGTCAATTTCTGATTGTGGAGGCTCTTCTGCTATAACTTCAATTACCTCTACTTGTTCTACAACCACTTCGCTTTGTTTTTGTCTTTTTACACGCTCAAGGTCAATGAACTTAGACAGGGCAGCAATTTGTTGTAATGTTAGTTCTGTTGGTTTTTGATTGAATTTTTCTGTAATAATTGCTTTCAAATCATTTTTAGTCATTCCGAACCCTTTAAGCTTTGAGTTAATTGCTTCCCATTGATTTTTCATTTCTTCCTCTGGATTTACCGTTTCACCATCTTCAACCTGAATCTGATTTGGTTTATTTGGCGTGATATCTACACGTTTTTCAGGTTCGTAGGATTGAACGTTATCTACTGGACTAGATGAAACTGCTTCATCTTCGTTAATTTCAATTCCGTACTGCAATTTAGCAGCACGTTTCATTGCATGTTTTTTGAACATATCGTTAAACCAGTTATTCCACATATGTTTATTTGTGCCGTTCTTCATGTGAATTACTTCGTCTGTCTCCATCATGACTACAACATCTTTGAAACCATCACGTTGAGCCACTGCATAGCAACCAATTACTTTTCCGCGAGGGAATTTAACTTGGTGCTTCCTGATAATCCATTCACCTTCTTGAGAACGATCAGCTTCGAATTCATCGTTTTCGTGAACCGTTTGAACATCGATACCTTTATATCCGTTCTTTTGTCTTGCTAGGTGAAGTACGCCTTCTACTGATACTTGAATGCTCATTTTCCCGCCGTATACAATGCAGTAAATGTGATTTAAGAAGGGATTAAGTTCTGAGTTAACGCAAGTTTGTACGAATAAAGCAAATTGCTCATTACTTGTACCTGTTGCGATAGTGCTTTTGATTGTGTCTAGTTCTGATTTCGTAAAGTTACCGATTACCTTTTCTGTATTTGGTGCTGCTGTTACTTGATTAGTCATTGTTTTCTTCCTCCTCATTCACTTCTTGATATTCAAACTCTAAAACTTCGCCGGATTTACCTGCTTCATATGCCATTTTCATAAGGCTATCTACGCTGTGGCAGTCTGAAAAGTTACGACTTAAATTGTTGTCTTCTGGGGAATCGCTGTGATGAACATCAAACATTTCTTCTCCATCAACCTCTATAGAAACACGGCCGTATTCTCCCCATTCACTTTCTTCTGTTTTCATAACAACTTTCTTGATTTTGTTTGTTTCGCCAACTGAAACCGTGAAATTGCTATCTGCCACCTTCGCCACAATCAATTGACCGACTGGTTTTTCGAAATGTAAAATACTTTCTGCGTTATCGACAAAACATGGGACCACTAATTGGGATTGTTTACTCAGCACTTCAACAAGTTCTAATCCTGCTTTAATCTTTTCGGCCGTAGAAAGTCTGCTGTATGGTTTGTTGTCCATTAGTATTTCAAATGTAGCTCTCTCTTCGCCGTTTTTAAGAGTTTCATAGAGCTGTACATCAATGTTTGTAAATAAACTTTGAATCTTACTAACCATCAATTCAGAACGCTTAGTACGGAAGTCCTTAATAGCATCAATGATTGCTAATGATTCATTCTTTTCTTTGCGAATCTTCTCTTGCGTACTTGCTGCTTCATCGATTTCTTTTTGAAGCAATTCAAGTTGTTGTGACTGTCTAAGTAATCCGTTTAACCCGTAAATCTTTTCATCGATTTCTCTTGTTTGGTTAAGATCAACTTCTACAGCAGACATTTCTTTTATAGAAGCTTCTAGTTCTTTTAGTTTCTTAACCATGCTTATTCCAATTTGTTTCGCTTCTTCAAAACGATTAATTTTATTCTGTTTCACTTGCTCAACCGCTTCATCTTGTAAAGCTTGTCCACATGTATGACAAGTATCTTGTAACTTCTCGTTATTAATTCCGGTAAGGACATTTTTTTGTTGTGAAATTTGTTGTTTCACAACATCAATTTGGTACTGCACTTGATTGTACTGTTGTTGTTTTTGCTGACAGTCTCTAACTGTTTTATCTATTTCTGAACGTTTTGTTTGTAATTCAGATAGTTGTGATTCAATTTTTTCTTTATTTACATCAGCACTTTCCGCTTTTTGCTTCTCGTACTGTTCTTTTAATGTGATAACTCGTTCGCTTGCACGCTCATATGATTTCTCATGTGTTTTCTTACGCTCTATATGAACTTTCTGTAAGTCTTCTATTGAAAGTTTCTTTAAGTTTTCTTCTAATAACTCAACCTGTATTTTTGGTAACTCTGCGAATACTTCTTTTTTCAACGGCTCGCCTACATATGATAGAAGTTGTTCACGTTGTGTCTGCCAATGTTGTGAACTGAAGAATCCAGGATTGAATAGTGATAGGAACGCTTGCTTATCAAACAACTCATCTACAAATGATTCGAATTCCTTTGCTTTCTTAGGAACTTCATTAATGAAGTACTTAGCTGCTTTCTTTTGAGCTTTCCCAATCAATATGTTTTTATCATCTACTTGGATAAGAAGTTCGACTTTCGTTTCTGCTTCTTCATTACCAATAGGTTTAGGTTCATTTTTAGTTCCGTATGGATCAATACCGTATAAAACCCACGTAATCGCTTCACCTATAGATGATTTACCTGCGCCATTCGGGCCGCTAATAGTTGTTATTTCACCGAACTCCACATTAAGATTTTCGTGGTTTTTAAAGTTAGTAATACGTAATTCTTTAAAGTTGATTTTCATTATTTTAATCCCCCATTAAGTTGATAGTTCGTACTTTTATTTGCAAAATAGTTCGTTTGAAACAGTCTGTTGCGATGCCCACTCTTCTAAGAAACCATCGAATCCTTTGATCTGTCTCACGTGTGTTTTAGCAAACTCGATAAAACGTTTTGAGGTTACACTATGGTTGCTATAAACAGTTGTTTCACTGATTTCTGTAACTCCTTTGTTACGAATAAAGAAGTGTAATGTAATTTTGTAGAATGCATTTTTTCTCTTATCTATCATGATTAACTTCCTCCTTGTTTTGAGGAGAGCACATTTGGTATAATGTAAGTGAGTCATTACATGTGTTTTCTCCAAACCGTCCTTGGCGTAGGTCGGTTTTTTATTTTGTTATAGAAACTAACTAATAATTCTGTTAAAATATAGTTACCGATATGTGTAACAACCTGCCTGTGCTTCTGTACGGGCTTTTTATTTTGTTTTGATTCCTTTTCCCAAACATTTGTATTTAGGGATAATCGGCATAAACTCGACAATGTCAACCTTCCACTCAGGTGGTTCACCTTCAAAGTGACTATCCACTTGATAATGTTCAAATCTGCATAAGTACTTGTTTCCTTCTAAGTCATTGCAATATGTTGGTTCGAAACATGGTGACATTTCGACTCTCCTTTCTTGATGCTTTCACGCATCGGAATATCCAGGAACCCATTTACTAGGTGGGGGATGCCATTAAATTCCTGAATATTCCGACAAGCAAAGGCTTGTCTTTACCTGTAAAATAGTGGTATAATTATTCCATAAAGTTGGTAATCCAACTTTACCCTTATACAATGAGCCATGAGCCTTCACAACTCTTGGCTCTTTTTTATTTAGCTAGAATTATATACTTGTATGTTTCCTCAACCTTATCTGCGCTGTTATGTACTCCTCTGGCTCTTAAATCCTTTATGATCCATAAGATTTTCTTTTGTTCGCTTTCATCTCGCTGCTGTTTATCCATCGCTTTACCACCTTACTTATCTATTACTCTCCTAATTTGGTATAATGTCCCTATCAACTACGATAGGAGGTGACATTATGGACAAGAAAGAGATCGCTAAAGATTTAACTATTGCCTTTTTCCAAAACAAGTCAGGTTCAATCCGTTCTGTTGATGACGCTGTACTTGTATATGAAAAGTTCTACGAAGCTGTACATAGATCAGCTTCACTTGTTGATTATGGTCATGTTAAAACTGAAGATTTTGTACGCAACAATAAGTAGTTTTAACAAGAGTCGAAGCTGCCACTTCGGCTCTTAACTATTAATAATGATTTCCCTTGCTTCAGCTAAATGTTTTATTACTAATGCTGTTTCCGTATCGTTACAAATCTTAGTTAATTCGTTAATTCTTTCTAGTAACGCCTGAGCTACCTCAATTTTGTTCATTTTTTCCACCATCCTTCATAATCCGTTTGTCTATGCGTTCCATTAGATAAATGAATCCTTTGAATACTATGACTGCCACCAGTACCATGCATAGTGAGAATGTGCTTTCTTCCATTGTTTACACCGCCTCTTCCAAATGCTCATGTAATAAATCCAAAGCCATTTCAATTAATGCTTCTAAATGATCTGTTCTACTAACCACACTAGGGAATGTTCCGTGTCCATTTGTTAATGTTGCTGGGTAACGATCTCTAATATCTGAAAAAGCTGATTCTAATATTTCAATAGCTTCTATTAGTTGACTCATGCTGTAGCACTTCCTTTATTAAGGAGTTTGTCAGCTACTCGAACCGCATCTTCTAACTGATTTGTCATTGATAAGTACTGTGGTCTTGTTAAGTCTTTAAGACCATGCTTTTCTTTATAGTTCGTGATGCGTAATTTCAAGTTAGTTTTGTATGCAGTGTTGAATGCATCTGTGAAAGCTCTCCATGCATTTGGGATAGTCATTTTCTCTTGTTGTGCATGTCGTCTAATCATTTTGTTTAAGCGTTGCTGCAAGTCACCGATTGTGTCGATTCTGTCGATGTTATCTAACCGGTGGTTAACTGTTGTTACTCGCTGTTCTAGCTGAACCATTCTTTTTTCACTTTCCATATTTTGTTGAGCTAACATATAGATCAACTCGGCTGGTGACTTCACTTGTTGTTGGCGGAATCGTTTTTCTACTTCAATGAAGTATTTTCTGATTGCTCGTCCAGCTTCGTTATTTTGAACCATCGCAAATTCTTTTCCGGTATCTAAAGTCAGCCAATATTCATGTTTAGTAACATTTTGACGTTCCCCAATTTTGGTGAGCGTTAAATAGTAATCTTCATTCTCTGTAAAACCGTAATTTTTTACTCTTTCCTTAACCCATGTTGTGAAATCTTTCTTCACTAACATTTGTTCATGTAACTCTCGAGCATTTACGAATTTCTCGCCATTTTCATTTTGATAAACCGGAAGCATTTCATTTGCGATTACTTTTAATTGATTCATTTTCTTTATTCCTCCTGATTGGTTACTGTAGGTAGTCGATAGTTCCAAAAAAAATTCCACCTATAGTGTACTTTTTATTAGTAATTCATCTGTAGGGACATCATAAAGCTCTGATAATCTCCCTAATTTATCTATACTCGGTTGCCTAAAACCTCTTTCAATATGACCATAAGCACTTTTATGACAATTGAGGCGTTTCGCAACGTAACCATGGGTATATCCATGGTATTCTCTTAATTCTCTGGCTCTTTCTGTATTCAGTTTTATCATTTGAGTCATTTGAATCACCCTCGTTTGTTTCGTTGAATTCATCATAACACCATCGACTACTCTTAGTAAACCCCTAATTTGAAATTTATTTAAAAAAAGTCAAAAAAGGTTGTCTTAGAGTAGTCGATAATGTTAGTTTATATATAGAATGGTATATAATTTATGTTTATAAAGGGGAATTTTAAGATGGAGAACGCTATCGGCAAACGTGTTAAAGAAATACGTGCTGAATTAAAAATGAGTCAAAGCCAATTTGCAGAATCAATCGGAGTAAGTAAGTCTTTAATATCATTAATAGAACTAAGCAGAAAAAATCCTTCAGTAGAAACAATTAACAAGATCGCCAAGAAAGGTAATGTTAGTGTTGATTACATTATGGGAAGAACAGATAATAGAAGCTCTGGTGAAAATGAGACATCTAAAGTGAAAATAGAACTGAATACTGCTGTAGACAGAATCGAGAAGTTACCTGAAGAACAACAACGATTCATTATCAAAATGTTAAACGGCATGGTAGATAATATAGAGGATTGATAGCAATTATATGCTAACAATCCTCTCTTTTTTATTTGCTTCTTCAAACTCGCTCACATGACCAAACAATGTTTGTAAGTAAGTTATAGCTTGTTGGTCCCCTTTATTCGCTGCATTTATTAAAATCTCTAATTTATCCTTTTCAACATTGCTTAACATACTTTATCCCCCTCAGTTTCTTGTTAGTAGTTTGTGAATCGTTCAAAGTGGAAAGTTTTTGTCGTTTTCGTCAAAATGTTTCCACTCCCTATAAAGCAGAAATGACAGTGTCGAATTCGACACTGTCATTTTATATATATTTATTAACCGCCGCCTGGGCCAGGATCAACCATAAACTTTTCTATTTGAGCTACATTAGCTTCTCGATCTGTAAATTGGAAAGCTGTCACAGAAAGACACGCTACAGCAGCGATAGATAAAATCGCTTTGATAAACTTTGTTTTCAAGTGTTTCACCACCTTTTATATATGCCTCAATTATAACATTTCAGGGCTTCTTTTGGTAGAGAAATATAGAAAAAATCACCTGATTTAGAAAAACTTTCTGCGGACATTTCTAGGTATCTTTTCCCTTCTTCTCCTCCAACTGCAAGACCCATATAATACAACTGGAAACTACTAAGATACCCATTTTCATTTTGTAAGGTTTGTAGAATTTTAATAGCTTTTTCATTTTCACCTAACTTTACATATAAAAATGCCTTTTCAGCTTCATCTAGTTCTTCAGGGTTTATAGTATGTAAATCTTTCTCGTAATGTATTCTCAAAAATAAAAGCGTATTTAAAACTTTCTCTCTTCTTATTTCTAACTTCCTATTCACTGGATCGCCAATAAGTTCTAATGATTTCTCCATATATTCTTTCGCTTTTTGATAATCAGAAAAAACATAGCTTTCCCCAGCTTTACAATACGCCACTGCTTTAGTGCTAATATAACAATTCGTATCATTATTAATTATTTCAAAACATAAATTACGAGCTTTATCTAAATTATTCTCGTGTAACTCTACGAAAATATTCATTTCTTTTATTCTTAATAAAAATGAATCCCTTAAGGTATGGCATTTAATTTCTAGAATGTCAGGTAATAATTGCTGGATATATTCATTAACCATCTTGTAATTTCTCAAATCAAAAAAAGAGTATATTGTATTTAAAACTGATAATATTACCAATTCATTGTCTGTATACTTTTGCTTTTTTCTCATTTTATCAACTTTCTCAAAGTACATCTTAGGAGTAATTGTATCTTCGCTTCTTTCTCGCAAAGTTTTGTATAATGGAACCAAGTTTAAGTTTATCCGTACAGTTTTTGAATTCCCTTTTTTCTTTTCATTTTTATCTTCTTTGTTTTTAAGACTAGTTATCTGTTGCATTACCACATCTTGAAGATCATATTCCCCAAACATATCTAACACTTCTAATGCTAACTTTAAATTTTTATGTGATAAATGGGGTGTTATCTTTTTTATCCATTTTCTACGGAATTCAACATCATTTGGCTTGTATAATCTTAGTGCGTCTACAAAATGCATGAAATCGAATTTCCCTTTTGTATTGAAATAACCATTTACTGTAGTATGTGTTACATCAAAGCGTTTAGCTAGTTTTCTGTTAGTGTAACCGTTTGATTTTAATTTTTCGTTCATATTAGTTAATAATTCTTGCACAATATTTGTCCCCCTTGTTCGGAACAAAAGACACGTTATACCCAATTTTTAACTTTTAAGGAAAACGCGCCACTACATTCATGAGATGTGATATAATTTATGTAAGACTTGCAGTAAGTGTTTTCCCTAGTCGGATTAGGGAAAGCGGTATAAGAGTGTTAGCGCACTACTTATACACGCTGTGAGTCTTTTTTACGTCCGTTTATTTTGTATTAATAATACCACAAATTTCCCAATATTCAGTCCTATGATTATCAGACAATTGTTGAGAAAGTTAAGAAACCGCTCTACAACAACGTTTCTTATGTTTAATAAAAATAAATATGTAATTGTGCATATTGTCATATGAATAATCCATATGAATATTTTACCACTAATCACCCGAAAAGAGAACATAGGTTCTTATTTTTATTTTTCTGAGAATAATAATTAATCATTATACTATATTTGACAATAAATCTATCATTTATAGTATATCGATATTACTATAACTATACTGATAGTATGAAAACTTTAGGTGAAACTTTAAAAAAACTTAGAAAAAGTCGTTCGTTAAGACAAGCAGATTTAGCTCATGATCTAAATCTCAGCAGAAGCCAAATTAACAATTATGAAAATGGATTTTCTGAGCCTGATCTTACGACAATGTTTCGTCTCGCCTCCTATTTCAACGTATCGTTAGACGTGCTTACTGGGCGTACTGACGCTACAGATGATGAAACGCTACATAATACTCTCAATGGTGTTCAAAAAACGTATGGAGCGTTGTCCGAAAGCCAAAGAAAGAATTTTTGTAAACAACTCGACCACTATGTGAAGTTCTTAGGTGAGTGTGATGAGTTGTTGTAACTCGATTGATTTCATTGTAGGGGAAAACTTTTCCATTGAATAGTGGTAAATTTTTACATAATTTGACCATTCTTACCAGTGAGAGCTTATGCTCTCTTTTTTTATTTTCTTTCGACAGAATATAACAAAATAGTTGTAACTGTTTCTGTTATGATGGTTTCGGAAATCTTACATTTTACATAACTGGAGGAAACAAAATGTATAAAAAAATGGGTACAATTGCTTTAACTGGAGCGCTTGCTTTTAGTTTATCTGCATGTGGTGAAACAGAAGTTAAAGAAGTAAGTAAAGACAATACTCCTAAACAAGAGGAAAAAAAGGACAAAAAAGCATCTACCGAAAACAAAGTTTATAAAATCGGGGATACAGTAGAAGTTAATGGTCTACAACTAACTTTCAGTTCTGCTAAATTTGTTGAGCCTAGCGAATACAGTAAACCAGAAAAAGGAAAAGTTCTAGAAATCGCGTTCAATGCTAAGAACAATGGCAAGAAAGATGTATATTTCGGAACTTCTGAATTAAAAATTGCCGATGTTGACGGTAATCAATTCAAAGAATACTTTGGTGGAGGAGATACATTCGTAAACGAAAATATCGCACCAGGTAACCAAATCACTAACAAAATGTTATTTGATGTACCAGAGGGTGATAAATTTACAGGTACATTCAAACCTACATTTACATTTGATGAAAAATCTGTGAAATTCGAATTTGAAATAGCTAAATAAGGAGAAATTAAAAATATGAAACGAACAACTGAATTTGTATTAGGTCTTATCGGTGGTATTTTCGGTATTATTAGTGCATTTATCGCTTTAATGATCGGTGGTATGGGGGCTGCATTTGAAGCTGAAGGTGCAGACAGCATCATTGGTTTAGGATGGGGAGCTGTTGCTTTATCGATTTTAGGAATTGTTGGCTGCGTAGTAGTTAAAAAGAATGCTAAAGTTGGCGGTATCATGATGACAGTCGCTGCTATTGGTGGATTCATCTGTATCTCTATCGTTTACTTATTACCAGGAGTATTATTGTTGATTGGCGGATTAATGGGTATCTTCCGTAAAGATAAAGCTGCTGTATCTGTATAATCTACTTATATTATTAAAATTAAAGTGGTTCAAGTCGGAGGAAGGCACCTTAGGGTGTCTTTTCTTTATACATTAAAAAGCCCACCTATTTCCGTAGGTGGGTTATATGTGATTTTGCACTTGTGCATTATTAAATTATACCAAGAACCTTCAATCCTCGTTAAGCTTCCCGATTTCTCTTCTTTTTTCGTCAATCTTCTGTTAAGATTGGAAATGGATACATAGATTTTTAAACAATTAAATTTATATAAAACTAAAAAACCCCCGGCTCAGTTTTTAGATGGTTCAAGGTTGGTCGCCAGAACACCATTTAAAAACTCCAAAAGCAGAGGTTTTGTAAGTTACGTCATTAAGTTAATACTTTCTATATTGATAGTATCATAACTTTAAAAAAACGTAAATACAAAATCCTCTACTTTCCTATACCCAATTTTAAGCCGGGGTGGAAAATGGAGGATTTTTTATTATGTCTACAAACAAAAGAGAACGACGCATCAACGGCAGAAAAGCAAGTGCAGACCTATACTTCCCTTTACATCAATTCTTATTTTATGAACCTAAATATAGAAAATTAAGCAACAACGCTCGTGTTTTATACTCCATCTTACGTGACAGATATAAACTTTCATTACAAACATCTCAACATGTAGATACATATATAGATAGTGAAGGGGACATATACTGCATTCTCGATAACACTGAACTTAGTTATCTATTAGCAGTATCAGAACCTACAGCGATTAAAGCCAAGAAAGAACTGCATGCTGTTGAATTACTTGATGAAGAGTACGTAAAAGATGAACCTAATAGACTGTACGTATTGGACCCAGAGTTAACAACGGATAACTGGACTTATATGGCCGATCTAGATGAAATACGCAAACAGAAAAAAGAAAAGAAACTTGAACAATCTAAGAAGAGAAAAGAAAAAAAGGTTATTAAAGAAGCTGAAGAAAACCAATCGTCAGTTGGTGACTTAAATAACTTTAGTCACCAGGAAAATGAGGATTCCGTAAAAAGTGGTGACTTAAATAACTTTAGTCACGTGACTAAAGAATCTTTAGAGTATACAAAAGTATTTGTAATACAGACTGATTTTAATATCTTTAGTAAGTATGTAGGTAAGGATATTCCTAATCTCCTTATTGATTTTTATAAAGAATATTTCAAAACAACTAAGTACGCTGAAATCGAACTTACAAAACTTTGTGAAGAGGGAAATTCATTATTAACATTTGAAGCAATTAAACGTGCTATTGATGGAGAACCAGAAAAGCCTATTGCTTACATTAAAGGAACAGTTTCTAAATGGAATGAAGCAAACTGCAAAACATTAGAAGATATACTAAACTACGAAAAAGATCATCATGAACAGAAGAAGAAAAACAGAAAATCTAAATTACCTAGAACACGTACTAATCGAATTGAAGTTGTTCCTGAATGGTTGAAAGAACAAAAAGAAGTAGAAGAATCCGAACAGGAACAGAATAACAGTAAGAATTTAGAAGAAGAACAAAAACGATTGAATGAAGTTTTAAATAAATATAAAAGAGCATAGGTTATTTTCGGATAACCTTTTATAAGTGAAATTTCACATACTGTATCTATTGTGTAAAAGAGATTTTTCAGTATATAGGGGATTTTAACGAATCTTAGGGAGGACAAGTCTATGTCTTCCTGACTTTGCTACATGCGTTTTTATAGATATTGCGAAGCCTTTGCGATGCCCTACGACCTCGCAAACTGACAATCAATGATTAACCAATGAAAAGTTTATCTTTTTTGGTATATTTCATTGAATTGAAACGTAAGTATCTGTTAGAATCAAAAATATCAATGATTAACCATTGGCTTTGAAAGGGGAATGAATATGTTATTAGGAAATCCATATGCGATTGACTTAGGAAATGGCTTTACAAAGCGAGCTTCAAAGAAAAATAAAGACCTAGAAGCAGCTGTTGTTACAGAATTATCGGTGTTAGCACCTGTAGATGACTACTACAATGAAGCTGAATTCACAAAAATCGAATTAACAAACACTGACTTTTCATACTACATAGGGGAGGAAGCAAGAAAATCCAAACTTCCACTTGTTCGCGCGCTTGGAGAGAATAAAGCGAAGCGTTATGAGGACCCAACATTCAAGAAACAGCTATTCGGATTCATTGCGAAAGACTTCAAAAAGAACGTTACGATTCCATTGCTTGTTACTGGTCTTCCTGTATCTCACTTTGGCAACCAACGTGAATCATTACAAAAAGTAGCTATGGAAGAAACAGCTGTTAAGGTAAATGGTGAGTTAATCACAATCAAAGTAAAGCAGTGCTTAGTGATTCCACAACCAGTAGGAACACAGTACTACTTAGTTAAGAAAGAAATCATCAAAAAAGAAGATCGTATTCTAATTATTGATGGTGGATTCGGTACGTTTGACGTGACTGATATGTCTGGTAACGCTGTTATCGATCGCTTAGGAACTGAATTAGGATGTGAGAAAGCGTTCCTTAACATTGAACAAATCGTTCGTGACAACATCGGTGAAACACCTGATTTAAGCGTTTCTAACATGCATTATATCCTTGAGAGTGGTTACAAGTATAATGGTTCTCTGTACGACTTATATACGCACAAAGATGTAGCTGAAAAAGTTGACGCTGAATTACAACGTCATTTTGATGCGGCACTTCGTGAAGTATCTCAAAAGTTCAACTTAGCTGTATACGATAAAATTGTGTGGACTGGTGGAATGGCTGCCCTTCATAAAAAGCGTATCGAAAAGAAAAAAGAGCAATTCCCAACATTTGCGGTTCTAGAAAATGGTCAAGAAGCTAACCTATTAGGATACTACTATTTAGGATGTGATGTCTTTGACAAGCTTACAAAAGAAAAAGCTCCAAATTGAGCTTAACCCTAATAATGATAAAGTCCTTTATAACTTCGTCACTCGATTAGAGGAACAAGGTAAAGGCCAAAAAGGTTACGTAAATAAGCAGATTAAAAAACGATTAGAAATGTACCAAGTACTTGCTGAAGTTGCTGGTGAAGAAGATCCACTTCAATTGGTTAAGAAATTGTTAATCAATATAAACACTCATGGTATACAGAATGATGCAGGAGAAGTTGAAAAACCTACTGATGAAGTTGCTGATAATGCCATGGCATTAATTGATGGTTTCAACGACTGGTAAATAACTATATAAGTAAAACGCAACCCCCTTTCTCTCTTTTCTTGAAATTAGCAGGAACAATAGCACGTTGGAATTATGTCCCTGAGAATACAGAGGGGGAGGAGGTTAATTTCGAAAGGGGAGAGTAGCATGAGTAAAATTAACCCTATGTTCGAAACTCCTAAACAATCTACTACAATAACAAACCTACACCCTCGTAAAACTCGTTCCGATAAAAAGAAAGACGTAAAAATCCCCGTAAATGAAATACAAAGACAATTAATAAGAACCTCAGCAATCCAAAAAAATATAACCACTACACAATATATGTCCAAATTAATCACAGAACATCTCAGAATCGATTATATAAGCGAAATACATGCGTATGAATATAAGGACACTAAAAAGTACATTCATGCGAAATTGGATCAGGAAACGCACTCTAAGCTTGTCCATTTGGCTATTGAATGGGGTGTGTCACAAAGAGCAGCCGCAACACGAATCTTATGCTTTGCATTACGTACAATGTAGGGAGTGACAACATGTATAGCAAATATGATGTGATGACCAAAGAAATACAACTTATGAGCGCTAATAATTGGTGGGAACGAACTAAGATTGAATGGACATTAAAAGAGAAGTACCGATTTGAAGTTAAAATGCTCAAGATCTACTTATTCCGCATGAACATCATAATTGAAGATATGGAAGAGGAAGAGTATGAGTGTAACGCTAGTGATTTAGCTGAAATACTCGTTGAAGACTTTCTCGAACATATAAGGTCCAAGAACAGTATGGATCAGTTATATCAAATCCTAGATAGTAAGAAACACTATACAGATTACGAATTAGAATTTAATGAAAATGATGAACGATATGGAACTATAACAGTAAAGATTGATAGAAGGACATTACGAAGGATTGAAGTGTTTTTCTCTGATATGGCTCATACCTTCCCTATGCATGGATATACGGCCGATAAATTGATTAATATTCTGATGTGCGACTATATGAAGTTCTATGCCGAAGAACCGGGAAAGAAGCTCTCCTTATTGAAACGAAGATTTTCATGATATTTAGAATTCCTATTTTCGGGATGTTTAAAAAATGAAATCTTTGACCACTCTTGTACTAAGAACTTAAAACAGGAGTGATTAAAATGGGATGGCTTATTTCTGGTAAAGGGAGAAAGTCGAAGCTCTCCAATTTTCTGGAGAAAAACAAAATTACTCAACAAGAATTAGCGGAAAGAAGCGGTGTCAGTAAATCTACAATTAGTCGTGTATGTCAAGGGGATAAATTTTCTCCCACTATGAAGAATGCACAAAAAATTATTAAAGCTTTGAAGAAGTTAACAAATAAAGATGTTTATTATGATGATTTTTGGATGTAGCTGACTAATTGCGGTCAGCTTTTTTATATTGTCGAAACTTTGTCGAATGAAAATAGGGAAAATGTATTTACTTGAATACATTTAAATGTTAAATTAGATATAACAATTCGTATTCAATTAAATACAATTTAAGGAGTGAGATTATGAAAGATGCATTAAAGTATGTGTATACATCAAAAGAAGCTGCTGAAATATGGGGATTATCATATCAAACGGTTACGCAATGGTATAGCAGAGGTAAATTCGAGAATAATGAAGCTAAAAAAAGTGGGGGTGCAATTCTAGTGACACATCAAGGGATGGAAAGAGTTGCAGGAGAGATTAATGAAGAAAAGAGACAGAAAAATATTTTAAGACGAGAAATAGTAAGTTCCTTGAAAACAGTGTCAGTATTATTGGATAAATTGGAAGGATTCGAGCAGTATAACTCCGCCAACCTTATTTATGAATGGCATAGAATAAAAGATATCATTAGAAAAGAAGGATTTGGATTTTTATCTTTAAGTGAGACTGAAACAGTTCATAAAGATACTTTATTGTTATTAGATCGTACAAACGAAATAATAACAAAACATCCTATGTAAAGAGGGAGGGAATAGACAATGTTTTCTTTAGTAAATAATTTACCAAAGCCTGATGGGTTATTAAGATTTGGAGAATTAAACCAAGGTATGTTACCTGAAATACCAGGTGTTTACGTTTGGTATGACTACTTAGGCACTTCTTTATATGTAGGAAAAGCAGCTAATTTAAAACGAAGAATAGAAAGTCACTTATATGAGTCGCATAATCAATACTTAAAGAAGGATATTTCTCGTAATCGAATAAGCCATATTGTATATTTCGAATGTGAAACTGAAGAAGATGCAGTTATTTTAGAAAGAGTATTAATAAAAAACTCATCATTCGTAGGAGTATATAATATTCAAATGATTACCGATAAGGATAAAGTAGTTAAGAAAAGATATACTGACTTTAAAAAGAAGTCTAGAAGTGATAAGAAAAAAGATGTAAAGATTCCAATCACTGATGATATGTATAAAAAGATATTAATTGTAAGTAGAAAAGAAGGATTTACTCCAACGCAATTCTCTACTAGGTCTTTTTCAGAGGCATTACTTAATAAATCTGAATTCCCTAATGTAGAATATAATTCAGGGACTGGTACATTTATTCATGTTAAGTTAAATCTAGAAATATATGATATGCTCGTTGAATTATCAGTTTCTTGGAGATGCTCAATAAGAAAAGCAGCACACAAAGTATTTGATTATGCATTAAAAAACGATACCTACGTTAAGGAGTATAGTCATTTGATTCAATGATGACATGAGGCATCGAGATATCTTGATCTGGTGGTTAAAGCTGATGTTTTTTTTGGATGTAGCTTCGTGAAAACGAGGCTATTTTTATACTTTTAAAAGAACGTACGTTCGTGTATAATGAACATAAATTACACGAAGCGGGGGATCATCATGGAAAATCAAAACTGGGGAACGCCGAAGATAAAAGGGCGTGGTATGGTAAAATGGATGCCGTTTGCCAGTATGCCGGAACAATATGAAGGAATTAGAGATATACTTAGTGATTTAAATAAAATACCGAAACCAATTGTGACTGAAGATATGAAGGAACAAATAGAACGTAGTTTGATTCATTCGATGCAAAGTAAAGAAGAAATATCAATTTCTTTTTACCGTGATGGCATGATACAAGACATGTACATAAACGTGCTACACATCGAACCGATGCTAAAAACCGTGTATTGTACGGATGCCTTTGGTTTGAATACTGAATTTAAGTTTAATGAATTAGTGAATATAAACTAAAAAAAAGCTGACTCAAAAGAGCCAGCTTAAATTGTTGGTAAAGTAATGTTCGCAAAAGTATTATTTGAATCGACAAAGTTACGTATGTGATTCTTATTTGCGTAGTATTTTAAGTTCAATGGTGTTGGTCCTGTGTAAATGAACTCATTTCCTTCCAGAACTAATTCATTCGCTGTATTTGCTGAACCAGATGCTAATAGTGAAACAAATGCAGGGTTACTTATCGAAACTCTACAATACTTTGCTTTATAAGATGTGTAAGGTCTGTTCGTATCGGATAAAAACAGGTTATTCTTTGTGTTAATAGTGATATCACAATCATCTAATAGTGTATACGATGCTTGGTTGTCCACATTTGTAATACCAACTTCACAAGTTGTATCTATAAGTTTTGATTTAGTAACCCTAATGTTCATCGGACGACCACTAAATAGGTGATTCCTTAACTCGCAATTAAGAAATTCTGACCTAGTGAACTCGCAAACGTCTATATTTTGAGCATTAGGGTTTTCTGATCTAACTCGTAAATTTTCGAATCTACAATTATCATATCCTTTAACTTTAAACGTCATTTCCCTTTGTGTAGGGATAGATTTAAAGGTACATTTGCTTATTTTATTTGCTTTTATCCACGGTGTAGTAACGGGATTTTCTGTGAAAATAAAATGGTTATTGTCGAATGTGCAATTATCTCCCAAAGCAACGAAGTCAGGGTTTACGTATTGATTGTTAGATAAAGAAACTCTATACGAATCATTAGTTACATTCATATTACCGCCTGTGAAGCTATTACCTTCAATATTCACAAAAGCCGCATTAAAATTAGAAGTCATAAGCCCAATGTTATTTTGACAGTTGTATAAGAAATTATCCTTAATAGTAGCATGGACTAATGAGTAAAGATTAATCGCAATGTAATCAATATTATATATGTGGTTATGCTCTATTAAGACATCATAACACCCAACCAAAATACCATGATAACTACCGTAAATATGATTATCTTTTATGGTACAACTTGCCCCATAAGAGTCTTCCATGTTTATCGAATAGCGAGTTGGATCGTTGAAAATAGGCTTTCCATCCAAAAACCTAACCATCCCTTTACCATTATCACGGATTTTATTGTTTACAATTTTGTTATAGTTACCACCTAGCGTGATTCCACCTCTATGGCCATTAAAAACCTCGCAGTTTTCCACAGTATTATGATGAGGAGTACCACCAAACATGATTGTATATTGCATGTTCTTATTTACATTGTTCTCATTATAAAATTGAAGTCTAAATTTTGTTGCGTTTACAGGAATAGAAATGTCAGTGTAAATTCTTCTCTTTTTCATAACCCCTATGAATTTGTTGTTATTGTCATAAAAAAAGATGTCCAGTTCTTTACTGTTTAAATTGGTTGTTCTAGCGTATCCTGAGCCGGCGATAAGGAAGTAAGTTATCTTAGGTGTTAAGTCTTGAGGTATGTTTAATAATTTTGTTGTGAGTGTATTAGCTGCGGTGGTTGGTTGTCCTGTACTGTAATCTAAAGCACTTAATGTAAGTCCTTGATCAAATTCTCCGTAATCAAATATTGAGTTTGAGCTAAATGAAATATTATCTCCCATGTAGTCGCTAACTTCGCACAAATCAGCCTTACAATATGCAGAACCTCTTTCAAATACGATCCCATATGTGTGTTCCATTGCAACTTCCCTGGAATCTAGGAAACTACGATCAGCTCTACAACCTATGAGTTTTCCGTGATATACGCGAGATTTAAAGGTCTTACTAAAAATAACACTGCGCCCTTTGAAGTTGTAATAATCATTTGTTGTCCTGTTATCAAAAGGTGATTTTCTATTAGAGTCATAGATGACTTTTAATGTTGAATTATTTAAATTTAAATTAACATTTTCTAACATTTTTATTTCGCGTGGATAGCATAAAGCATAAAAACCTTTCGGCAGTCTTGCTTCCGTGTAATCGTTATCCGATGCATATTGTAAAGCAGCATTAATCCCTTGTATATTCTTATCTGCTTGGATATAATCAGCATCTGCATAAGGCTTGCTTGGTATTCCTTTTTTGATTCCAAACTTTTCTAAATCGATAGCATATATCATATTTTCCCCACCTTATTTTAAATTTTTAGATTTTTTATTAGAAAAATAAAAAGAGCATCTTCGTGAAAAGACACTCTTTTGTTTATTCCTACTTCACATATACATAGGTTTCATTTGCGGTTACATAGTATGTTTTGCTATTTATTTAAGATACTCGTACCACCATTTTCTTTCATCCATCCAAGCCGTAATCTTATCAAGTTCACCATTTGGTAATACTTCTGTTTGCAAGTACGCTAAACCAGATAATGGATCAGAAACAACCTGCCCTTTAGTTCCACGTTCGTTCATAGCGTTTACAACTTCCTGGACCAATGAAATGCCAAATCCACCAGATTTAACGTATTGATAACCACCATTACTCACGTTACCACCTCCACCTTGAATAGTTCTACCCACAATAACCTCAGCTACAGCTTTAGCTGCTTTATCAAAGTTTTCACGGTATTTTTGCATATCAACTTCATTATCGATAAAACAGATCTCAGGAAGTAATCCTGTCTTTGTTTTATTAATCCAACCTAATTCAGTAGAAAATTTGATTCCTCGATCTCTCAATCCAAAAGCATCAGCCATCGCCTTTGAAATTTTAGCTGCTAATTCTCTATTCCCATATGAAGGATGCAACCAAACTTCACAGCCTGTACCACCTGGAGAGGCGTTTAAATGAAACTGTAAATCTACATCACTACCTTTCACACGCAAATGATTATCCGCTGCATTACTCCAAACTGCGGTTTTTGTTGTTCCTACTTCATCTGAACAGTTTACATATTTCCATCCTGCTGCTTGTACATATTTAGCAACAGCATCCAAGAAACGTCTGTCCTCCACATGCTCGATTCCAAATTGACTATTTGCCCCTGGTACCTTTTCGTTATGACCGCCTGAACCAGCAAATTCACCCATTACTCAACATCTCCTTTTTTAACTTCTTGTTTTTGTTTACCACCTAAAATCTCAACTGCATTCGTCAATGCTGAAGGTAAAGGGATTCCCATACGTCCAGCATTTTCTAAAAGTGAAAGCAATTCATTACCCATGAAGAAGAAAATAGTTGCTTCACGGATTGCGCTGTTACTTCCCAGAGCTGTATCTAGTTGAGCGGCCGCACCAACTAAAAGAAAAAGCACCACCTTTTTGGCGATGCCTTTAAAACCAACTTTACTTTTCAGTTCCCCGTTATATCCTGCTGCGATCATGCCAGTTAAATAATCAATAACCGCCATTGTAACTAAGATTTTCAATGTCGCATCCCATCCTCCCAAGAAATACCCACAGAAGCCACCAAAAGTGGCAATAAAAGCTTTTAATAACACATCGATTCGATCCACATTCTTTCCTCCTTCGCAAAATAAAAAAGCCTGCTAGTAAGCACACTTTGTTTTGTTATATAAGCCGTATTTTGTTCGTAAATTAATATTCTGGTGTTTCAAATAATTGATTACTCTTCAAAGTTCTTCTTGCATAAGCTACACCTGTACCTACTACTGAAACATCAACATTAGAATCGTAAGATACACACCCATCTAACCACATTTTTCCGTCTTGGGTTTGGAAATTTATATGACTTGAAGTCGTTGTTGATACAGAATTATACGATACACAACCTATATTCCATGCATTAGAACTACCTACATCTACTACATTAGGACCTTTATTTTTAAAATAAATACAATTCACACGAATAATATTACCCGAATCGTGCATAGTTGAACCGTTATTATTATTCTCTGCATTTCCGACCCCGTTTTTATACCCTATACAATCTATTTCAATAGCATTGGGAACGATAGACGTGTACACGTGATAATTAAACCCATCTCGCTGATTTTGAGCGGCGATACAATTCTGTAGAAATACTTGTCTAGCTCCTTTAATCGTCAATCCATTTGCGGATAAATCCCCTTTTGTTCCGTATTTAAATTCACAATTTTTAAAGTATAAATTCATGTTGTCAGTCGCGGATGCGGTTAATGTCTCGAAAGGACTGTCACCACCATAAAACTTAATTCCTTCCATATAGATGCTTTTCGTCCCTTGTACCCATCCATTCCCACCAGTTACATATACTTTTACTGTATTATCCGGTACACGGTCGTCTTTCAATCTTACGTATACAGAAGTTGCATCTGCAAACCATGATCCCGGCGTTGCGCTCACTTCTGCAATACTAGCTTTTTTAATTAGTTCTTTATGATCACCGTACTCGTCTAGGTCTAAACCGTCATACACATTTACTACCGCTGACCTTGCCGTTTTATAGACTTTATCCGTACCTTCTGCTGCCCACACTAAGCCATCTTGATGTGTGCTGAAAATGATATCACCTTTGTATAGAGGTTTAATTACTAATGTACTTGATGCCGGATTTGTTTTAATCCATCCTTTATTTCGGTCATACGTACCTGGCGCCACATAGATAATTCTAGCATCTGCCTGTAGTAGCGCTTTTGAGAAAGATTTAAAAGCCGTTGCTGATGTTAATCCATCGTTAGTATCTACACCATTAACATCAACGTAATAAGCTTTACCAACAGCAGGTACAAACTTTTCAATATCAAATACTGCATTATACCTACCGAATATATCTTTCTTAATCATTATCTGTGGATTCTTCCACGGGAATTTTGCTGGAGGTGGAATGACACCTGGTCTTTCGTCTGTTTTCTTTGCATTTTGTACAGATGCTTCTTTTGCTTCGTTCGCTGTTTTTTCAGATGCGATGAGCGCATCAAAATTTACATCTTTAAGATTCTCATTTGCTTCAATAATCTTCTGAATAACACCAAATTCATTTGTTGATTCAATCGCTTCATCACTCGCAAGCGATTCTTTAACAACAAACACAAATTGTTGCGTATCTATAATTCTGTCATTTTCTGTAATGTGGATTTGAGCAAGTACATTACCTATAGATGTTAAAGTTTGTGTCTTTAATACAATTTGGTACTTACCTTTCAATGTATTAATTGGCTGGCAATCGTCTTGAAATACTCTAGTGCCATCCGATTTTTTAAATGAAATACGGACTGCAGTTGCTTGACCTAAATCTAATTCTTCTCCTTTATTTTTTATATTGATAAGTAATTTTGCTGAATTCTGATCGTTTTGCGAAAAACGAATTGTTGCTGGTGTGGATGTTTCATTTACTAAATCCACGTTGATTTCATAAGTTTTAAATGTCATAAAATCACTCCTTTATACAAAATAAAAAGGACCAGCGTTTGCTGCTCCATCTGTTTTAACTAATTAATTTTTGAACTAACTCTTTTAATGCCGAAACTTCATTTGTAAGTGTTGTTACTTGCTCTTTTAATTGGCTATTTTCTTTCTTTACATTTTCAATTTCTTCTTTTAATTGCTTATTTTCTTCTTTAATCTCGATATATATTTTTTGCGTTGCATCGATATTTAACGCTATAAGATTATATAAACGCACCGCGTTTTTTTCTTCTGATGTAAATACGCTGTCTGTATCTTCTGCAATAAAACCATAATGTAGCGGTATGTCATTTGTTGTATATACTTGATTAGTTCCTACAGCTCTTTCTCTCATTTGATATAGCTTTTCGACATCAACTTTTAAATTGTATTGTTGTATTTTAAGAGACATAATTTTCTCTAAAGAATCAACTTCAATGTCTCTAATATTAGATTTAATTGTTCTGGTACTGCTAGTATCAACAGGACCGTTACAAGTTATTTTATTTGCCTTAATATTCCCACATTCCAACCCTGCTGTTGGTGCACTCCCACCTGACGGGATAAGCTGTAATGAGTTTTGATATCCTTGTACATGTGATCCCCTAATACGGATATATGCCAGGCGTAAGTCAGCGTTGTTGTTATCGTCCTGCAATAATATCTGATTACCGCCAGTCTTCGTTTTGTTCTCAAAAAAGAAAGCACCAGAATTATTCTTAAAAGTATGATTAGTAGATACATCTGAATTAAAGCCCCCATTAGTGGAAGACATCAAAATAGAATTATTTGCTTCTACTGAAAAGAATTTATTCGCATAAAATTGAATATCACCAAGTCCACTTTCACCAGTTGTCCGGAAAGACATGATGTTTTTAGATGAGCTCCTTAATTGACCATCCGTTTGGATATCCATATGACCACCGTCACGGGAAAATAAAATTTGTGAGTTTCTAGCAAATGTATTTGTATTTGCATTGAAAAAAGCAGCCATCCCAATAGTTGCTTGTGCTTTTTCAAATTGTTCAACACCATTTTCTATTGGCGTTATCTGTGTCATAATAAACGAACCATTTATGTCAGACGAGGCATTTCGTCCTAAAATAAATGTAGGTTGTAATGCATTATCTGATGTTCGGTTATAAAAACCCCAATAACCTCTAACTTTGTTTTCGTCAAAAAGACGAATATCTTGTTTGTTTAATTCTACAAATCGTTTCTCTGTGCCACCAGTGGTCTTTAAGGTTACCCCTTCAAATACCTGTCCTTTAATATGTTCAGCTGTGACAAATCCTTTTAATCCTATTCGTTTGGCATCAATGTCAATTGCTTCTGCTGATTGATTGATAGATGAGATTACAGTACCTTTTTGAACTGTATTTTTTATACCGTTTTCTGTAACCTCAATACGTCCTTCCATCGTTTTTACATATGCACCTGTCGCAAATGTACCGTCTACTTCTTTTCTTGTGTATGTTTCTTCTTTTTTCGCACTGATTTCAACACCTTTTTCAGTTGCTGAAACTCTACGTTCTATATCCGTGACCTTTTGGTTATAGTCTGCGGTTGCTACCTTATCAGCCAAATCATCAATGATTTTATCTTTATCGACCATATCATTTGGATTTTCGATAAAAGAACTTGCTTTAGTTCCTTTTTGTAACATCGGATGAGCTACCCACATCGTTCCATTTTGAATAACATATGCTCTGAAACCTACAAGAGCGGCTTCTGGTGGTGCTACCTTTGTAAATTCTTGTCTTGTCCAAGTATCATTTTTTATAGTGAAATCATTGGTACCAGCATTCAACTGGGTACCATCGCTTTTCCAAAACACAGCAACCATACGTAGTTTATTATTTAAGTGTTCGTCTATATTTTTAGTATAAAAATATGCAGAAACAACAACATTTTCACCTGGCGTTACTGGAACTCTATTAGATGTAAAACTATTATAAGCAGGCGCGGTTTCTCCAGTAACGGTCAATTTCATGCTGGATTCACCTAAAAATGTTGTATCTTTGTCTACAACTGCCGGAAATTTAGCTCCTAGTCCCCAATATTTTGTACCCTGGGTAAATCTAGTGTTTCTAATTTCATTAGTTGGTCCGATTCCACCGATATAGTCCTCAACTTGTTTAATATCAACTTTTGCTTCAATCTTTCGTGATGTCTGTTCAATTTTAGTGTTAGCTTCAAATATTTGTTTGCCTTGATCTGTTGTAGTGATAGTTAATTGTTCGACATCACTTGTTAGACCAGTCATTGATGTTTCAAAATTAGCAGTGCGTTCATCAAGATCTTTTACATCTTTTCCATAATCCTTCACCAAGACTTCCCATTCTGTACCATTCCACTTTTTCAATATGCCAGGTTTACCTTGAGAGATATCTAGCCATAAGCTTTTCCCAGGCTCTAATCCTTTAGTCGGAGGATTAACCCCTTCATAAATAGTTGTTTGATAGTCTTTCAGATTTTCTTGTACTTTTTGCGCTAACTCTTTAGCCGCTTGAGATTCTTTCTGAGCGGTTTCGGCTTTTTGATCATTCTCTTTTACTAGTTCTTCTAACTTATCCAATAATTCTTTATTGGCTTTACTGCCCAGTGTAGCTAATATTTTGTTGAACATTTTCCGTAATTCTTCGTTTGTATCCACAATCTCGCGATAATCACCAAACACATATTTATCTTGTATAGGATCCGTAAAAGATTCATCACCAGCAATCGCACGAGCTTCAAGATATAATTTCGGTGTAAATCCAGTATCCTTAATTTTTAATTTATCACCTTCATTAATTAGTTCATGAGCTAGTCCGAATACACGGCCGATAGACTGTGCTTGAACATCATAAGAAACAGATGTATTAATACGTTTCTTATGCTCAGTTTTCATAAGCGTTAGTAATCGTTGTGGTGTTATATCTTGTTCTGTCTCTGGAGTATAGAATCCGAATTTATGTTGACCACGCTCATTCCAACGTTGAAATGCATCGTTATCTACGATGTACAGCAAACCGTTATTAATACTCTCAACTGTAATTATCTTGTCTCCTTCGCCTTTAACGAACCCCATAAGCGCTGTGCAGATATTTTGAGAGTTTTCAATACGTTTGATTCCCATTAAATCTTTACCTAGAGTTACTTCTTTACCTGTTTCTCGTCCTCGTTTCTTAACCATATCTACATAACGACCAACAATTTGCGAACCAACAACTTCAGCACGGTATTGAATTTCTAATTCGAATAAAGAAGCAATCTTTTTCAAGAAACTTAATGGATCAATGAATTCATCAATTGTCATTGAATGGAATCCGGCATATTCTAAATTTCCTTTTTTCCATTTCGTACCTGCAAGAGCTATATCCACCATTTCAATTACTGTCTTACCTTCTAAAATTTGTGGAGGGATAATTCCTGCTTTTGCAAGTTGAATCCATTCACCAGATGCATAAGTAATTACAGATCTATCATTAGAATCTTTTTCAGCTTCAGTAATTACATAAGGAACAATCCGCCCATCCCTTACCTCTTTTAACACTAAGTTCTGCTGCATAAGAGTTGCTGCATGTTCTGTATTATCAAATACTTTAAACTCTAAAGTATCAATGTTATTTTTGATTTCCCAATGTCGCTTATCGTCCCAGTAATCTTTAGATTGAATAGCAGAAACGATTTGTTCTGTTTGAAAATCGACAACATGAAGTGTTCCACTAGGTGTTCTCATCTAAATCTCTCCCTATACATTACCTTTGCTATTCCGACATTTGGAGGCATTATTTCTAGTTTATTTTGACCTTTTTGAATAACTGGATAATCACTAAAAATATCTTTTAGATTTATCGCGCTCTTACCATTTATCGTTACAAGACTTCGTTCTGTATCAATAACTACTTTGTCCCCAACATCAAAAATATAAGGAGGATTACTTTGCGTATTCATATTAACTTTCCATATTTTTAAATCATCGATAGACATTTGTGAACAAAACATATTATTTGAAAACTGAGAAATGCTGATTTGCACTTGGGCGACTTTATTCATATTGACATTATTTTCATCTATCCACACTACAAAGCGTTCTGAGTCATCAATCTCCGTACCTAATATAAATTTAGAAATATATGCTTCCCATCTGTTTCCAGTTCTAGCAAGCCATAAACGACCTCTAAAATTTGTCCAGGTGTCTGGGTGATCTCCATGCTCGTTGATAAAGACTTGCCCACCCGGTTTTTTACTATTCCCAACAGAAGCAAATCCGCTGTTTTGTTCCGCTTCCCATTGAACATCAGACATGGATATACGGGCCACATAATCGCTGTTTTCATCCAACAATCCTATTTCAACCCGCCCCATTTGGTCCCAGTGAAAACTATTAATACCTACATAGGCTTGCATGATAAAGTCCTGCAATGGACCTTGTGGAATGTTCTTCTTTGCTATGCACCCATGCCAACCTTTTACTGTAGGTTCACCTAGATATTCAGCCATAAAACGATATCCGTCTGTTTTAAACTTTCCTCCACCAGTCATATCTTCTGTTTTAGGGACATTTGTCCATCCTACAGTTGTTGACATTTCATCCCACATAACACGTTGATTTCTTTCAATAGGTATTTGATCCGCTTTAAGTGGGTATCCAATACGGAAATAATTCATACCATTCCATACATCAAAAAATGTGGAAGGCTTCTCTACTTCAACTTCTATAATTGCATTAGATTCCACACTTCCTTTGTTTTGTACGTTTGCTATTAGACCTCGACCATCATTCAGAAAATCAACTGTTTGTATCTGACCTAGTTTATAAGGCATTGGGCAAATAAATTTAAGCATTCCTTTACCCAGAGTGACGAATTCATCTGGATCAAACCCTTCGTCCACAACAGCTAGATATGTTCTGTTTGGTTCTACATCAAAAATAAGCTCCACTGGTTGTTCTGTAATTAACCAAGCTGCTATTTCTTCTTTTAATAGTTCTAAGTCGCCACCATCAGGAACTATAATTCCTACAGGAATCGAAAGAACACGGATGTCAGTTTGTGTGTTTAATAATCTTGCCCCTGGATAACCTGGAACACTTAGAAAATTCCTTTTCAACGGTGCCCATGTAGGTCTTTTCCATCCTTTTTCAATTTGAATAAAATCTTTACGTTGATTGTTAAATGTAAAAGAACTCATGTTAACACCTCTTTTCTTTATAAAATAAAAGAAACCCAAACCTAAAAGGCTGAGTTTCTTGCTGTTTCTCTATCTTGATACTCGGTTGTATATCGATAAGTACCACGTGCCACATCTCGTCCTTCTAAAGTAACAGGAACTTCAATTACTAAATCGCCACCTTGTGTTGGCATCGCTCCGCCACCAGATGATCCAGACGAGTAATTAAACACTTGATTTGATACACCGCTTGTCATTGCTTGTTTGCTGTTTGACATACTTCCATACACACCACTCATAACAGTTTTTAATCCTGATAACTGGCTCATAGAACTATCCATCATACGACTCATATCACTCATTAATTGACTCATAGATCCAGTCGTGCCAACCATAGTCGCAGCAATACCTGCACCAATATCTCCAAGTGTCTTTTTATTTAGGGGAAGCACTGCTTCTCGTCCTGCTTCTCCAGCGCCTTGCAAGTTACCGCTATTCATTCCGAATATTGTAGGTTTAGTGAAGATACCACCTTTAGCACGCCAATCAATATTGAGTCCAGATGGGAACGTAATATCTTTTCCTAAAACGTTTTTCGTACTAGTTTGTAAGCTAAAGTGTGGAAGAGGTGGCATTTCGGGCTTTGGAATTTTTAATTTCAAGTCACTAAAAAATCCCTTAATCTTCCCAATAAATTTTTCTATGCTGTCAACAGCATCTTTTATTGGGTCAATAATAAACCGCTTTGCCGCTTCAAATTTTTCTTGCGCTGCATTTTTTACAGCGTCAAATTTCTCTTTGGCAGAGTTATATAACTCAGTAAATTTTTGTTTCGCTTGATTATACGTTTCAGTGACTGGATCAATCACATATTTCTTCACCGAATTCCAAGCTGTGAGTGTATAAGATTTTATAGTTTCCCAATTACTTAATATCCAATTTGCTAAATCTCCAAGCTTTTGCTTGGTTGTATTCCACAAGTCTTGAACAGGTTGAATAACATATTGTTTGACCAAATTCCAAGCCGCAAGAGTATATGATTTAGCAAGTTCCCATTTTGAATTTAACCAAGATATCAAATCACCAAATTTTTCTTTTACAAAGTTCCAAGTATCTAGGACGGGTTGAATGATATATTGTTTAAATAAAGACCAACCAATTTGTGCCGCTAACTTCGCAATTTCCCATTGTTGACTTAGCCAGTTAACTAATTCGCCAATTTTTCCACTTACCCAATCATAAGCTTCTTGAATTGGTTGAATAATATATTGACTGATTGCCGCCCAAGCAATTTGCACTCCAGCTTGAATAAGTAACCAACCTGCTTCTAAAACTGTTGAAATCAATGAAATGATGGGATCTAAAAAAGTAACAATCGCATTCCAAGTATCTTGCCAAGCTTGCGTTAGCATCCCCCATAATTCGGATGCTGTTGTCACTAAAGAAGTCCACCAAGAGGAAGCCGTTTCAACAATTCCAGACCATAAGCTGCTAAAGAATTCACCTATTGGGTCAAAGAAACTATGCATCATTTCTGTGAATGAAGCCCAGGCCCCCGAAAAGAATTCGACTATGGAATTCCATGTATCACTACATATCTGACCTATACCTGTCCATAAATCACTAAAAAATTGACCAATGGGATCAAAAAATGCATGCATTGTTTCTAAAAATGAAGCCCAAACTTCACTAGATGATTGAACGATACCGTCCCAAAGTTCTATCAAATATTCCTTAATAGAATTCCAGGTTTCTATTGTCCAAGTTTTAATAGATTCCCAGTTTTGATAAATGGCTACACCTAAAGCGACTAAAGCGGCTATGATAATCGGCACAATGGCAACTATGCCAGCCGCTACAGCCGCACCAACCCCAAATATACTCATTACTGTTACAACTATAGGCGCAAGTGCCATAATCGCACCTGAAATTATACCAATCGCTACTGCAACACTAGCTAATGTAGCCGCTAAAGTTGGATTATTAGATATCCATTCAGCAAATTTAGAAATAAGATCAGCTACAACACTAAGTACTGGTTGGAGAGCAACTTGTAAATCTTGCATAGCCTTTTGAAACTTTATAGCTGGATTCGCATCCATTTTCTTTATGGAGTCATTCAATTGATCTTGGTTATTTTTGAAATCGACCGTTTTTTCTTTTGCACCTAGCAATGTATTAATTATGTTTTGGCCTTGGTCTTCGTACATTGTACCGAATAGCTTTACCCCTAATTCGTTTCTCTTTGTTTCATTTTCAACTTGTGATAATGCTAGAGCAATATCAGTCATAGCGGCTGATCCTTCTTTACCGCCATTAGCTACAGCTTTACCCCATTTTTCAACTTGATCTGCTGAAATATTAGTACCTTCAAGAGCTTGTTTCATAGCTTTATCGACACCTTGACCAAACTCAGCGGCTTTAATACGCCCCTCTTTCAAACCATCTAAGAGATTATCAATGTTCCAAGTACCTGTTTCGACCCCAGCCGCCATAATCGCTTGTACTTCTTCAGCACTATATCCTGCTCGTGTAAGCTGCCCACCATATTCAGCAATAATGTCTAATTGCTCAGGTGGAAATCCCATTTTTAATAAGGCGTTTGTTAATCCAAGGGCTCCTTCTTGTGAAATACCTAGTTCATTACCAATTTCATTTGTTTCTTGTATTAATTCAGTAAAATCAATACCTTCATATGATTGTGCAATTGCGGCTGCTCCCTTTACGATTGCTGCATTCGCTTCATCACTAACATTTTTATTCAACGCCCACTGCCTGCGCACACCTTCTAAAGATGCTTCAGCATCCACACCGTAAGCAGTTATCCCTCTAACAGCTTCTTCAACTGACTTTTTTGAAGACTCTGGAACATCGAAAGTGATATCGATTTTCGTTTTTAACTTTGACATATCCAACGCTTGTTCAATCGTTCCGGCAATACCACCACCGGCTACCATAGCGCCAAGAACGTTTTCTAAACCGATATCTAATTCTTTAAATTCTCTTTCTGTCCTTTGGGCTTCTTGCTGTAAATCTCGTAATTCGTTTCGTACTTGTTGAATCGAATTTCCATCATCCACAGATCGTAACGCTCTCTGTAATTTCTCAATATCAGCTTCTGTTCCTAGTGCTTCTCGGCCGATAATTCCAATCGCTTGCTCTAACTGGCGACTTGTAGCCGTTCCACTTTTAATTGCATTCACAAGACGATTTCCTAACGCTCCTGCAAAATCATCAACACTTTTTCCTGTAGCCCTAAATAATGTTTCTAATTGTCTAGTTGAACTTGCTACATTTTCTTGCTCGGCTTTCATGCTTCCTAATTTATTTTTAAGACCATTAAGTGACCCTTCTGTAAATTCAATTTCACGCCTAAACGCTCGATATTGTTCTTCAGAAATTTTACCGTTTTGAAATTGTGCTTGTACTTGTTGTTCAGCAGCCTTTAACTTATCTAGTTTTTCAGTTGTATTTTCAATTTGTTGTGTTAATAATTTTTGCTTTTGCGCTAATGCTTCCACATTACCTGGATCAAATTTCAAAAGGCGTTCTACATCTTTTAATTCTTTTGTTAGATCATTGCTGCGTTTATTAACATCTTTTAAGGCGTTTTGTAAACCAACGGTATTACCGCCAATCTCAACCGTAATTCCTTTAATTCTTCCTGACATATTTTCACCTCATTTCTTAGAAAGAATCGTAATCTTTTTGATTCGCTTTTCTTACTTTTTCTTTATCTGGATTTTCCATTTCAGCAAATTCAGCAATATAATCAAAGCAATCACCGATTGTCATATCTTCTAAATCCCAACGTGTTAATTTCGATTTATAACAAAGAGCAAGGAACGTATCGGTTGTTAACTCTTCATCACCGAAAGTCCCTTGCTCTCCATTATTTTTCTTTATTTTTTTTTTGCTCCCATAGTAACTTGAACTAATTCCATAACTTCTGGCATAATTTCTTCAATCGGGAATTCTTCAAATCCATCCAACCACGTCATAGGATCAGGAATACTTGAATCAGCTGTTTTAGCGTATAACCAAGTCAAATCATAAATAAGTTCAAAGTCTACCTTACTTATATCAACATTTGACATATCAATAGGTTGTTCTGATCCATCTGATGAGGTTAAAGCATTAATCGCCCCTAACCCCATCAAATCTGCAAATAAATTGCGTCTAAATTGCGCTTTATAACGTTTAACCGTTGCCGCTGTAGCTTTTAATCGAACCTGTTTACCATCAATTATGATTGTCTTTTCCATCTATTTATGCCCCTTTTATTATTTTTTTTTATAAACTTCCGTGTACCAACCATCATAAATAGCTTGAGTAGTATTAGAAGTCGTTTTTGTTTTAACTACACGTTCCCCATTAAGATCGATAGGACTAGCAACGAATTTCAACTCATTTGTATTAGGCTCAGCGGAGTTTGTTTTTGTTTTAGATGCAAGTGTTGGACGACTTGCTGAACAGTTATACATAACGTGACGAGTTGCTTTTTTATCGCCATCAAATTCAAATAACATTGCAAATGATTTCCCTTTTGCATCCGCTAACTCATTTAACACACCATCAACTTCATCTAGACGTTCACCTAATGCCTCGATAGCGAATTGCTCTGGAATATTCGCAATAGATAACGTTCCATCATAACCTTGGTTATTACTTGCAGCGTAATAGAGCATATCGTCAGCGTAAAATTCAATTAAATCACCACGTGGTTCAAACGTTAATTCAACCCCACCTGGCATTGGGATTGGCGAATCAAAAGTGACTACATTATTTAGTACACTGTATGGAGCAAAATGAACTTTTTTTAAACCGAATGTTACTTTATTGTTTTCCATTTATATCAACCTCACTTCATATGTTTTTTGATGCATTTTTTCAGAATCTATAAAAGCCTCAAATGATTCATAAGGTATCTCATGATCATCTAAGGCTTTTTCTAATTTGGATTCAGCAACCAAATCCTTTTTTATTGTATAAAGCTCAATACTTACATCATTTATTTTGTGATAAACCTTGTTATCGGCTGGCATATTAGGAGAGCCATCCACAAGATAGCAAATGTAAGGAGGCGAAGGTAACTTATTACCTTGTGTTTTTGTGAAATGCGAATAAGCCACAGGATAACCTGTAGCATCAAGAATCTTCTTTAATTCAATTAAATTCATTTTTGAACCACCTTTTCTACACGTCTAGGTAATTCATCAATTACATATTCTTCAACTGGACGGATGTGGACTTTTGCAGGAACTCGACCACCACCAACTTTCGCATGTCCCTTTTCTAAAAGGTGTGTTAGTTGTCCTTTGGTATTATGAAGAACAACTCCATTCCCTTCTTTTTTCTTACGCCAACCTTTACGATAACCACCAGTTTTTTTAGGACTACCTTGTTTTAATTTATCTACAGCAATATCTGCTATATCGTCGATTTCATTTTCTAAATCTTCTTCCACAACATTTGTATATCTTTGCAATTCTCTAGCAATCTCACTAGCGAAATTATTAATACTAGCCACCAATGTCCACCTCACAATACAACTCGATTTTTTCATCATCTCTTTCGTATGTGCGGTAAATGTTATATGTTTTTTCACCATATTTAACTTTCACTTCTTCTTGATAGTCAAACAAATGGATGATCAATACACAACTAGCTTTAATTCCACTCTGCCCTGCTTGGAAAAATTCTGATTGTGGAACAGACTTCTTTCTACAAAAGACTTGTCTACTAAATAATTCGACTTGTTCTATTTGTCCTAAGTCATCTTCAACTGTTTTAAACTCTGAAAAAAATAGAATATCGTTCATTTATAATCACCTGCTAATGTCAGGTGGTTTCTTAACATGTTAAAAGATGATTGGAATCGTTCAGCTTCCTTTGCATCTGGAATAAAGTTAGCTTTTACATACGTAATAATTGCTCGTTTAATTAATGGATCTTCATCATCGTTTGCTTTAATGCCAGAAACACCAGATAGCATTAAATCATGTCGTGATGCTTCAATTAAGTCTTCAATCTCATCGTTAAGAGCATCATGAGATACACGTAACGCCTTTTTAACATCTATAAGGATCATGGTTATTCACCTAATTTGTTTAATTCATTTAATGATTTAAGTGCAGCATCTTTACCTTTTACCTTTTCACCATTTGGTAACTGATAATATCCACCACCAACATGAGTTAGTTCATTAACTTCCTTATCAATTTCTTCAACCGAACCTTCATTTAAAAACCCTTCGTCTTGGAGAAAAATGATTCGTTTCACATCATTAGATTCATATGAATCTCCAATACTATAATGAACATCAGTGAATTTATCTCGAAATGCTCTTTTAACAACACATTTCTTCAATGTATTTGAGTCCACTGTTAAACCTCCATTTCTCATAAAGAAAAGCGGCTATTATACAGTAGCCGCTTTTTTAACACGTAAGAATCCATTTTTAGAAATTACGTTACCACCAGCAAAAACAGATCCTCTATGGGCAATCATACCTTGCTTGAATTTGAAATCAGTAGAACGTTGTACATCCATATCAGAGAAGATAGTAAGTTGATAGTTTGATAACGGGCCATACGCCATGTTGTATTGACCAGCAGTTGTTTTAGAATCAGAAATTGCTTTACATGCGCTATTGATAATAAATGGTACACCATCAATCGTTCCTGAATTGCCATGAGAAACAACGTTGTATACTTTTTTACCATCAGAAGTACGAAGCTTAGCAAATGCTTTTAAATCTTTTTTGTTTAGAATTAACACCGCTGCATCTTCAACATCTTCATCTCCACCATAGCTATAAATGATGTCGTCTAATGTTGATTCATCAATCTTCGAAATTTCTAAATCTGTTGCTACATCGATTGCTTTAGCTGCTGTAGAGAAAATACCAACAAGACGATTCGTTGCGCCTGTTCCAATTAAAATTTCACGAGTCATTTTTTTACGTGTTGCAACAGTAATACCTTTCATTACTTCACCGTCATAGTCTGCTGCCGGTAACTTTTGAAGTTCTTCAGTGTCTTCTGAGTAAGCCGTGACCTTAGCTTTTGTAATATCTGCATATCCGAACGTTGTTTCAGCTGATGTGTAATCAGTTCCTTCGGCAGTATAATCACCTTCACCATATCCATTAATATATGGTTGTTGGTAGCTTTCACCGCCTTTTAATGTTTTCGTAGAGACACGATCAATTAATGTAGATACTTCGTTAAATGTAGGTCGAATATCTGAAGCGCTATGCTTTGGAAGCACTACATTACTACTTCCTACAGTTACAGCACGATTTTCTATCAATGCTTGCCCACGTTTTTCTGATGCTTCTAACTCCACATCTTGTTGCGGTGGCTCATTGTTAAACGTTTCAACTACTGTACGTTTTTCTGGCTCGGCATTGTTATTAATAACTTCAGCTTCTTTCAGTAAACGTTGACGAGTTTCAATTTTTGTTTGTTCTTCGCTTAGCTCGCGTAATTCAGTTTCTAATGCTACTAAGTCAACTTCTCCAGTACCTTCTAATGCTGTGCGGATTTCCGTTTTACGTTGTAAAATTTCTTGTAATCGATTCATATATCATTCTCCTCTATAAGTAAGTTTTTAAGATTAGTTTTTTACGTAATTCTTCTTTCTGTTTTCTTTCTTCATGATGTTTATATGGATCGTAACCTCTCGCGCTAACTTCCGAATCAGGATAAGCGGGAAAGGCGACTGCGCTAACTTCTAATAACTTAGCTTTAGTTACTGTTCGTAACATTAAATCATCGTCAGGTTCATCTATTTCCTCAGTGATCATACTAAAACCAAAGCTAACACCATCAACATCGCCACGCTTAATCGTTTCATACGTGTCATTTCCAAGTGTTGTTTTTGGTAATGTCAATTCGAACCTTAATCCAATGGAATCCTCCGCTAATTTCAAAGTGTTGTTCTTTGTTCTACCCAATACTTTAGAAGTATCATGTGCCCACAAAAAACGTTGGTCATCTTTTTGCAATGATTCTAAGAACGCACCTTGTCGGAATTGCTCGCGGAATTTTCGATAATAACCCATAACTACTGAATTCTTTTCCCACTTCACAGCGTATCCCGATAGCATTTTATTACCGTGTTCATCTTCTCTAATTTCTATTGTTTGCGTTATTAGTTCCCTTTGTTCCGTTTTGTTCATTATTCTCACCTCCTTCACCAGTAACTTTTCCATCTTTAACTAGAGCTGTATCTAATCTGCGAATTGGTTTATCTCCGCCTTCTATTGGTCCGAGAGAAAGAATTGAACGCCATTCATTCGGTGTCATAGCTCCTCTATCTACCATTTGAACTAAGTCCATCTTTGTCCCCAAAGAAGCATATTGAAGTGAAGAGGATTCAAAGATAATCTTGTTACCAAACCCTCTTTCTCGACGTGAAAAAAGCTTCCTGGTATATTCCCCAGCAAGCTGCATTGCGAATGGTTCGATTTCTGACTCATAATAAGCTGTCCATTCGTCTTCGTTATATTTACTTTGAATGATTTTATCGTTTGTATTAAAGAAATTGTAAATACGCTGTACAGTTTCTTGCATTTGTTTTGAATCCGGTACAAAAGCTTCAGGTTTCACTTGCTCTAAATCATAACGCGGATCAGAAGAAGCCGCGCCACCATCGTTCGCGATATTTAAATAGTTATTAACGAAGTTTTTCACCTGATTATCAATATCTTCTTGCTTCAATACCGATTTAAATTTAAGAATCCACTTTACTACCGCACTATTCTTAATCGCTTTAACAATACCTTGATCTGTAGTGGTAACAATCTCCATTAATTGTGCCAATGCATTACCTGGATGTTCGCCAAAGAAGTCATTATCATTAAAATCTTTTCGCAAATGAATTACATCTGTATAAGGTATCGTCATTTGCTTTCCATTTTTAAAATAGAACTTTAAAAAGATATCTCCTTGTGCCCCTTCAACAACTTCTACTGTTGTACATGGAATAGGATATATCTCAGTAGCGTATCCGATATCATCACGCTTAATATAAGCAAATGCATTGTGATTCAGTTCCAATTGAACAGCCATTTTTTCTTGGAACATTTGTCCCGTCATTAATGGGTTGGGCTCTTCCAACAAAAACTTCATATACGGCTCTGGATTAACCTTAAATTCAGTAGTGTTATCTCGAATATGCTTAGCTATAAGTTTACCAACCGCTTTCGCTTTAGGTCGTATGCAAGCTCGAATAATATCACTCTGATATATGTCACCGTTCCAAGCAAAAAAGCCTCCGCCATTATCGTTTATCATTTCAAAACGAGTTGTAGTAGGGGCTTGTTTCTTTCCAAATATCTTATCAAATAATCCCAATTTCTCACCTCCTTCTTAAATCATGTTGAGGTAATCATTCCTCTTATCTTGAAGGATTACATAAGCGTTTAAGAGCGCCGCTGTTCCATCAATACGGCGTCTTTGATTCTTTGTTTTATTCGGTTGGATGTTTAAATTCTTATCAATATCAATAGCTGTATTAGAAAGACACCATTTATCAATTGGATTGTTATTATAGTTCACTAATTTAGATTCTAAATCGGCTCCTAATAGCTTCATTGGACTAGAAAGGGTTTGTTTACCTTGAGCAACAGGAATCATAGCTTCTTTCCCAAAATAACCTTCCATTTCTTCCACCCAATAATTTGCGCTCCACCTATCGTAACCAATCCAAGGGATATAAATGCCGAATTCATCTCTAATTTCTAAGAACCATTCAGTAACAAATTTATAATGAACTGAATTGCCTGGTGTAGTCCTTAATAATCCTTGTTCATGCCATAAATCATACGGAATATCATCTTCTTTACTTCGTTGTTCTAGTAAATCTTCAGGCAACCAATACATTTGTTTAACATAGATATGTGGATCATCAGAAACCATAAAAATAACCTTCGCTGCTGTTAAATCGGTTGTTGAGGATAAATCACAACCACCAATTCCATACGAAGGTTTTAATTCTGCTACTTTATATTTAGATGTATTATTTAATTGTTCAAAGGTTAGCCAAGCTTCTGTTGATGTTTCACGAATATTAAAGTCCTTTGTAAGTAAATTCTTAACAAGCATAGGATTTGCTTTTGCCTTTTCAACTTTACTTCTAAGTTGATCCTCATTTTTGATAGTTCCTAATCCTGGATTTGCTTTTTTCCAACACTTTGGGTCTATCCATTCTTCCCTTTTATCAAGTTCATAAATAATAGGAAGAACTCTTTCATCTTTGTAACCTTCTGGGTCGTCATAACCGTTTATAATACGTTCGGCTTCTTCATATTTAATATCAAAGATTCCTTCTCTTACAGTTCCGGCAGTCGTTGTAATAATAGAAATTGGTTGTTCACGAGCCGTCATACCATCAACAATAACGTCATAAAGATTCTTATCTTCAATAGCATGTAGTTCATCTATTAATGAACAATGTACATTAAGTCCATCAAGTGTATTTGAATCACTTGAAAGAGGTTTGAAAGAACCATCGTTAAAATCTGAAATCATTTCAGCTACTAACGTACGAATTCTTTTAGAAAGGACTGGTGATTTTCTCACCATTCTCTTTGCTTCAGACCAAATAATTTTAGCCTGATCTTTTTTAGTTGCTGCTGATACTATTTCGGGTCCTGGTTCGTTATCAGCAACCATTAAATATAAAGCAATTGCAGACCCCCAAGCCGATTTTCCATTTTTCCGGGCAACAATTAACATAAACTCACGGTATTTTCTTATACCATCTATTTTATGAACAAAACCAAATAAAGCGGCCGTCATAGCTTTTTGCCATAATTCTAGTAGAAAAGGTTTACCGCCAAAGACGCCCCTTCGAATGTTTACAGAAGTTTTCGATAAACTCTATAGCGTGATTAGCACGTTTGTAATCATACTCCCATTCGCTTTCTTTATTATACAAATCAGATACTAGTTTTTTATAAACACGGTTGACTTTATCACTAACAACTTCTTCACCATTTACAATCCTGTTGTTATATTCAACAATAGGATTGTGATTTAATGGATATTTTTTCATTAGAAGAGGACTCCTTTCTTTTAAAATCGAGAAATAAACCAAATTGCGCCTTCGTGTTATTACCATAACCATATTCTTTATGAAATTCTTCATGATGATTTCCGCATAATGTTACACCGTTATTAATATCAGTTCGTTTTTCTTTGCACCAATTATAACCATCTAAATGATGTGCAACTAATCCTTTACCTCTATACCCACAAACAACACAAGTGTAATTGTCTTTTTCATATACTTCCTTTGTCCACTTTTTACTTTCAAGTGTTTTTCTTCGTTTAACTCTATCTTCATCACTCAAATCATAATTATAACTAGCGCTATTTTCACCTGAAAATCTTCCCAGTTGTTCCGCATGTTTTCCGTTACATTTTTTTGAACAGTAATGATATTTAAACTTAGAAAATTGTCCTATTCGCTGACTTATTTTATCACCACAATAATCACAGTGATATTCCACTTCTCCACCTTGCCAATTCCAGTGTTTTTCTTTTTTTCTCAATCCGTTTTCTTTTGTATATTCACTTTCACAATGACGAGAACAATATTTCTGTGTTTTCTTATGCGTTTTAAAATCATTATCGCATTGTAAACACTTATTTTTATATCTTTTACTCATTTCATACTCGCATTTTTTACAAGCATTTCTATATCCATCTTTCATTTCTTTTTGCTTTGAAAACTCATTAATATCCTTTTCAATACTGCATTTCTTACAAACTCTAGTTTTCACTGTTACCACCTCTATTTATATTATATCACAGTGACATCACCTTTACGATACAGTTAAATCACTTTATAATATAATCGAGGTGATAAAAATGACGATTTCAAAAGATAAAACAAGATATTCTTTGAGTATCGAGAAAGAAGTTAAAGAAAAATTAGAGCAAGAAGCAAAGAAACAAAATAGAAGTTTGAACAATCTTATAGAGACAATTCTAAAGAACTACATCACTAATGAATAGTGAGGTAGTTCTAATCATCTATCCATCACAAACTCATCGAATCCATCACTCTTCTTTTTTGGCTCTGGTGGTATTTTAGGAACATAGTCGCCAAGTTGTTTCATGATAGATTGGTAATTTTTATTCATCGATATATAGCGCCGAGCTTGTGGACGTTCTCTTTCATATGGCTCTTGAGTCTCTGATTGTGAGAACAATTCGTCATAACCGTTCTCATCGAGATCCTTTCGAATATCTTCTAACCGAACTCGCAAGTCTGCCGCTTCAACAATTAGTCCCTCTACAACCAAGAGGGTATCTTTTGGCATATCTTTGTATATCCTTTTAAGTCTGTTTATTTCCTTTTTAACACGCTCTTCTTTTGTTAGATCTTTTTTAATCGCCATCAATAACACCTCACTTCTTTCATTTTGGGGTAGGGGGGTCACGCGGAATGACCTGTGTGTTACACGAAGCTCCCCTCTCGGTCCCCCTACGAGCCTTTGTTTTATTTTTGATAGGGGGGGTTTACTTCTTTTTTCTCCTGACTGTTTTCTTCTAATAAACCATGAATGAATTTATCTATTACACTTGCACCGGCTTCTTTCATTTGATTTGGCGTTGAATTATTAATAATCTTTTCTAATTCTTCATCCAATTGTTTTAATGAATGATTACCTGAATTATTATTAAGCACTTCCTCACCTAGTCCTTGAACGAATGCACCAATGACAATCGCCTTCTCAAGTTTAGTTAGTTCCATTTATCAAACTACCTCCTTCACTCCAATTGCATCCTGCACAACACTTAACATAAGCAACCGAACCACCATCAGCAAATACTTCTGTAGTATCTATAGGTCCCTCACAGTGAGGACATACTTCTATATCTATCGGTTTCACAGATAACACGTTATTAATATTGAAATAACTATTACCAGCATTTAATACACCATTACCTTCATTAACATTAAACAGTCTAATATCACCAATAACTATATCTGTACTACCATCAATGAGTGTTACCTTGTTTGCCTTAATCTTCTTACTACTACTCATTAACTATCCCTCCTAATCAAATCACCATTCTCATCAAACATCACACCTTCTGCTACAGGACTATTCTTCTCATGATGCTCACGGTTGTGACAATCCTGACACAGTAGTTCTAAGTTACTGAAGCTTAACGTAATCTCTGGATCATTAATGTTCTCAGGCGTTATGTAGTTCTTATGGTGAACAATCTTCCCTGCTTTCACTGTACATCTCTCACACAATCCATGTCTGAATTTATAATAAGAGTCTCTGCACTTCTTCCATGCAGAACTTTTATAGAATTTTTTAGCATATTCTTTTGCCATTCACCCACCTCACGATAATCTCTTCTATAGAATAAAAGCACGAATGGTACTAAATATTAAAAATGATTCGAATTATATATTTACCAAATAAATACAAGCTGGTATAATAAAGGTACATTGTCATCGGACGAGACTTGAAAGCCAACAAGTTTCGTCCTCTTTTTTATGTCTACTCCTTCAAAAACTCATCAATTGTCTTATCTAACACACTAACAAGCGCCTCTCGTACTTGTTTCGGTGTTGTATCGTCATTCATTTCGTTATACATCGCAACTGCTTTTTCTAGCTTCTGCGGTTCAATGCGTTCCTTTACCAATTCCACTCCGAGAATATTATTGATTAATCTTCCTATTACTACTGCTTGTTCTTGTTTATTTAGTTCAGTTAGTTTCATTTGCTCTCACCTTCAGTTCTAAATCGCCAATATATTTCTTTAATGAATCTACATTTTCATTCAATGCATTAATCCGTCCTTGCATGATCATTTTCTCCGCATACATTTGTTGTGCTGTCGTTTCTAAGACTTCAAGCCTATGATTTATAACATCTTTATCTTCCATCATTCATCCTCCTCATGGTAGTTCCTAATTAAAATAGATTTGCATGAATCTTGTTAATTAAGTCTTCATGTTTCATTTCTTTGTATTCATCAAACGGTATTGATAATTTTCCAGACAAGCAGTTATCCCCTTTGATTAATTCATATCGAATGACCGCATCAGTTGACTGCAAACGCAGTTCCTTGTCTCCCATTCTTGTCACTTCGATATACTCAATACTTACATCGTCAATGTAAATATTCATCTAATCACTCCTCTTCTGTAAAATAAAAAAAAAGCAGCGGATTCGCTACTGTAATTGTTCTACTATCTCATTAAATATCTCATGTCCTTTTTCTGGGTATCTTTCTAATCCACCATCCGCAAAGTATTCACCTTCGTTACTAATCATCTCAATTAGTACGTCACCGTCTTCCCAAACCTGCAAAGAGAATGCAACGCATGACTCAAATTCTTTTAGTGCTTCTTCTCTGTCTGTGGTAGCTAACATAATATCCGTATCAGTGTTGTCCCACATCACAACTGTATAGATCAGCACGAAATCACCTCAAAAGAATCTTATTTTGAAAAATACATAACACGAAACTAATTTATACAGGGAAATGAATAATATACACAATATTACTGCGTATAACATGCATTATGTAAATTAGGTAACTGGGAAATGCCATGGTATCAGCGCTTTTGTAATTCCCTATGAATAAGAGGTATTCATAATTTTATACATTGGCTTTAAAACGCTATTTTCAGCACCTAATCACCGTTATTTCCTGCATAAACTTCACTTTGTTAACTATCTCTATTTTCGTTCGTTGTGTTCGTTTGTTTTGTTAGCTCTCTTCCTCTTCGTAATCCTCAACTTCATTTTCTTCCATCCCGCACTTATGACAGAAGTTAACATCACAACATGGGCAATGTACCCACCACTCATTACAATTTGGACATTGATCCATAACTTCACCACCTAAATATCAACTTGATAATTTGAATACTCCATATTACTTAACTTCTCAAGGTTTTCTCTCATTTCCACCGCTCTATCTCTAGCTGCAGTAATATCATGTGTTGTATCAGCTGGATCAGGATAAACAATTTCATCACAAATCTCCAAAAAGTAATCGGCATCAATCTTTCCTTGCAACCACATCTTTGCATATAAATTAAGGTCATCAAGTTTCTTTTGTTGAGATTGTGTTAACTCCATCCTATCGCCCCTAACAAGTAGTCCTATCTCTAATAAGCATCGGCTTACGATTCAATACCTGCGATTTCATAACTTTAACTACAGTATGAGGGAAAATAGTGCATTTTATATATTCCGGTTCTTCCTCATACACACTAGCGTCTTTGATTAGTTCGTTTAATTCTCCAAACTGTTTACTCATATCACTAAAAGCCTTACGTAACATATCAAATGCTTTGTCTAATGCTCCTCCACAAACAACAATCACCTTCATCCCCACACTCCTTATCTTCCCTTATCACTCTCAACTGCTCCATTTCCTACTCTATAACCGAAATAGATTACCAAGAAAGTAACAAGTGTACCTGTAAAATACCCTAAAAAGAAGCTTAACCAAGTCATGCTATCACTTCCCATTCAAATATCCATTTCATTCATATTCACGTTTAATGTGTAATTTCTATATAACAAAGAAAATTATTCTCTCTAAACCCGGAACTAACGGACGATACAAGCGATCGGCTAATTCCTGGTTTACAAAAAACAAAAAGCCATCACCGAAGTGACAGCTCTAAAGGGGATGGGAGAAAAGAGAGAAAACAAATGGCAATAAGCATCTCTTCATTTCAAGGCTGAGTACTCTCAACCTTCTCCAAGCCACCGCATCGATAGTATGGCTACACGCCCTGTGTCGGTGACTGGGAGAAGAATAAGAATCTTCTCGTTTATACTCCGTAGAGTCGGCTACTTAATGTCATTTTCACCATTTACGTTTGCACAATGTGATTATATCCAAGACGCATATGTTTCTTCCTACGCCTTGTTTGAACCAACACACAAGACTGAGGGGAATGTTCAGCTGTATTGGCTCAAACAAAGAGCGGAAGCTCTCTGCTCGTTTAGACCTATATTTTTAAAAAAATCCAGTTCATCCGACCGAACGAACCATCACCACATTTGTAAAGCAATCCATCTCGAAATCAAGAACTTTGAAGTAGTTTCCGCTACCTCTCAGTAATAATAGTGTATCACCTAATTATCAAGAGCAGTGTGTCATCGTTGTGGCATGATTGTGGCTTCTTTTCATTTTGCTACTCACTCTTCTAATATGGTCATAGCTATAACCTAGCTCACTAGCGACCTGTTTTAAATTGAATCCCATTACATCTCGTAAATATATAATCTGTTGTTCTAGACCTTTCTTTTTGCTCATAATAAACTGCGCTTCTCCCATTAATCCTTTCTTATCTGCAATACGTTGTTTTAATCGCTCTGACTTCTCCATAATACGATCATGACGACCAGCTATTTCATCTAAAGCTAACGGAATTTGTCCACCTGTTACACGATCCTTGCTATAATCAGTAACTCCATTGAACTTAGGAGCATTCATATGCATGTTTTTCATTAAGTATTTGTGCTCTAATTTAAGGTCCTTTAGTTCAACTTCCATTAATTCGATTTCTTCGCCTAAGTTTTGATAAATGTTTGTCATGGTAAATCCCCCTATTTCGAATTTGTCTTTTTAACATCACATAAGGTACGTGAAATTTTACTATCTCATTGTTGAATAAGGGAACATCGCGCATTAACATAGCCCCCACCACACTATTGCGCATTGTTCCGTTATCCATTAAACCTTTAATAATTTACGTTTCTTGTTGGCCATCTTCTCTTTTGCTGCTTCAATGTTATTTGCTACCCTCTTATGGTCCTGATCAAATTGAATCATGCCATCAAACATAACTGGTGCTACTGCTTCATCTACGTATTGTAAGTAATCCACTGGCGCTCGTTCTGTCTGTTCTACTAAGTACCCATAAATATCAAAGTCTGCTCTTGGTATCGACTTCTTACCTTTTGGCTGCTGTGACATCCTTACATAAGATTGAATGACTGATAGTGGTATCGCAAATGTTGACTGGTCCTTGCTAAACCCAATAAGGAAGAAACAAATCGCTCCCATCTTCTCCGCTGTCTCTAGATAATCCAATTGGTGCTGCGCGATGTTCTTTAAATCAAATCTATTTATCTCATTTGTAGACTTTGCTTCAAACGCTACTGCTCGTCCTTTATATACGCCGTCATAATCTACTGTACTTTTAGACTCGTAATAACCATCTTTCACACGTCCATAAACCATTTTTAATACCTTCACAGGAGTCGGACGCTTGTTTATAAGCGCCACTCCCTCGCGTTGATACATTTCATTCGATAGATTAATAAGCTTCTCAAAAGCCATTCCACGGTTACCTTGTCCCATTTTTATTCCTCCATTTCTTTCTTGCAGTCTTCAAGAAAATCAATAACTTCCTGAATATGTTCCCTTGTTGTCATACTCTCCATTACATATCCTTCATCGTTATAAACATTAACCTTATTTCCTGTAAACTCCATTCCACACATTCCATCCTCACCCAATAGCTTTACGTTCTCTTCCATTCACCTAACCTCACTTTCTATTCAAAGGATTATTTTATTAAGTTATGTTTATTTAACCGAAACCGAGTTTCCATACCTTTTATATTTTTCTCATACACTGGCATTACATATGTCTCTTCATTGATGTACAAATGTAACTCTACATATTGTTTTTCTTTATTCCATCCATAAGAAGCCAATGGTACCATTTTAGGCTCTGCTTTTTCTGCCATTTCACTCTACCCCCTGAATAAAACTCAATATCCTGTTAATACTAATCACAACTACTTCTTCCCCGAAGTAGTGCTTCCAACAAGTTTTTGGAGCAGTTAGCTTTTGCTAGCTGCTCTTTTATATCATTCAGTATCATAATTAGGATTACATGATTCTCTTTCGATGTCATCCATATGCTCATAGCTACAAGAGAAACATATTTCCTCGTCCTCATCTATTTCATCATCACAATAAAAACA
>NZ_JBBOTR010000004.1:0-65172 GCF_038005725.1 Bacillus sp. FSL R12-0074 | reverse complement strand
ATAACAGTCGATAAGAACCCGGCTTATCCTATAGCAATTGAACAGTTGAAAAAAGAAAAAAGCATACCTGATGGTATGCAACTTAGACAACAAAAGTACTTGAATAACATAGTAGAACAAGATCATCGCTTTATAAAGAAGCGAATCCGTTCTATGCTAGGGTTCAAATGTTTTGACACAGCTACATCCATTCTTTCTGGAGTAGAAGCCATGCATATGATTAAAAAAGAACAGCTTGATTTACGGGACCAGTCTGTCCAAAATCAGAAAGAATTCATCCATCAATTGTTTGGACTTGCAGCATAAGATACGATTCCGTTAGGAATATATGCGCTTTATTCTCTTTTATTTTATTTTTGCACCAGAACCTAATTTTTTATCTTTCATTTTCTTTTTTACGTTGTTGCTGCTGTCTTTGTTGCTCTTGTCTTTCTATTTCTACACCTTTTCCTTTTCCTAAACTTCCATAAAGTAAATTTCGTTCCTTTGTCATTAATGACAACTTATAATGCAATTCAGCTTCATCAGTTATATCATAATTCTTTTTTAGATAGTTCATATCACGTTTGGCAACATCATACTGTTTAAATTCATGATAATGCTCTTGTTTAAATGCCAATTTATTTTCAGCTTTTTTATAAGCCACGATTAAAGGATGACTCTTTTTATAAGTTTGGAAACAGCCCTTCATTTTCTTTAATCTAAAAATTTCATTATCAATACCTAAAAGTTGCTTTTCAAAGCTGTCAATTAACGCTTCCTTATTTGCTTCAATTTCATCAAGTTCCGTAAGTGAAACATTTAGATTATATAGCTTAGAGCTTAATTCATTTAAGTAATTAATATTTTGTTTGGTAGCCCACTTTTGAAGCCCCTTATTATTTTTAAATTTCTCTTGTGATTTATCTATCCATTGTCTGTTAATTATACTTGTGTTGATCGGTGAATAACCTTTGTTTTCTATTCTGTATTTGATAGAGGATTCAAGGTAATTAAACCCCATTGTTTTAGTACGCATAAACTTCCCTGACCTCGGATTCTTAAACGATAGATATTTTCCTTGTTTATGCTCATATCCTTCTTTTTGCATGAAGCCTAAAAATTCAGCAAACGAATTTGATTTTGATATGTTTTTATCAATTGTTTCTTCTAAGTTTCCTTTGAAGGATTTCTTCTTTGATCTAGCTACATATTCGTTAAAAGCTAAATATTTTTTTCTACCTTTTCTTCCTTCTTCGATTATCGACAAACCATATTTTTCAGAAATTCGATCATTTTCTTCACGTAATCTATCCAAAGAATTTACACGCTTGGAATCGAACATTTTTAAGTTATTAAAATCAATATCATTGAAAATAATATGATTGTGTAAATTATCTGTTTCTGTATGTGTAATTACTGTATATTGATGATTGCCCTTCAGATAATTATCAGCAAACTCTATTCCATATTGATGAACTTGCTCTGGCGTTAAATTATCGTCACTATCAAACGATTGTATTATCATTCTAGCACTCACGTTTTTATTACTTTTATTCTCTTCATTGTAGTCAAATAAAATACCTTTGAAATCTCTCTCTATTGATTCAATAGAGCACTCATAAGATGTAACTAATCCCTCGTTTGTTTTGTGGTCTTGCATACTGTAATTAATGACAGCTTTCAAGTCTTTGACTTTTTGTATTTTTATAATAGACATTGTAATCAGCCCTTAATTAATAAATTTCATATTCATCTAATATATCTTTCAGTTCAAACCAATCATCATCCGAAAAAACATTATCGAGTTTGGATAACTTAAATTTCAATTTCTGTGCAAAAATAAAAATGCTATCGGCCAATTTTATTAATTGGTTATCATCTAACTTGTATAGCGTATCACCATATAAATATTGCCATACATATTCTGTTACTCCTTTACCTTGTTCAGGCGAGTTTTCAATACATTCTATAATATAAACAAAATCTTCTTTTATCATCTCATACACTTCTTCTAATACTAATTTCTTTGGTATCTCTATTTGATTTTCCGATAGTGATTTGATTAATTTTTCCTTTTGCTTTTTACTCAAGCTATCGCTATTAAACTTGGTTTTTAAATCAAGTAATCGGTCATATTCTGTATTCATAATATTTATGATTTTCTTCTGATTAACTCTAAGGAAATCAATATCATTATCCGTGTAAATTCCGTCTGTATTGATCCTTCTAATTAAGCTATTTATATTCTTTCCAATATAATTTATTTCTTTAGTTAAATCTCTATAAGCTTTCATATCCACTTCAAGTTTGAAAAATGATTTTGCACTAGCAATTAGAAATGCTGAAACATTTTTATATCCTAATTCAGTTGCTTTATTTTTTATATAATCTTTTTCCTCATGTTCTAAAGACATTTGCAAATATGTTGTTCTCCTTTTAGCCATAATACACACTCCTTTTTTTAAAAAAATCGAGCGAAGCGACAACAAATAAATAAGTGATTTTGCAAAAAATCGCTTATTTATATTTGTAAAGGTCGTAGGAATCTCCTACCAAGTCAAAAACGTAGTTTTTGGGGTTTGTCATGACAAACCCGTAGCTTGCCCTTTGCTAAAACCTCAATATTTATTTCTGAATATTATATCATCTTTCATCAATATATGGGATAATATTCTAAATGTTTTATAAGGGCGTTGATATGTAAATGGTGACTGTAGATGAGAATACACAAATCGCAATAGAAGTCGTAGCACAAACCTTAAAATTATCGGAGCAAACTTTATTACGTATTTTAGAAGCATTGACAAAGTTAATGGAAAATAAAGAACCAGAACCCTTATTTTAGAGGAGAATTATCATTTTTCCGATATGGGGGTTCAGCCGAGATACATGTAATTTTGGGTCATAGGCTGTATTTTATTTCCATTATCTGATTATCGTGTAACAAAAAGGTATTTTAATAATAATGTTTACGGATTATTATTGATACAGTATTTTGTTACAGCTAGTTCAACGGTTAGGATATTTCGTATTTCCAAATACAAAACGTAACAAAAACGAACGTTTATGTTACAAATATCACCGATAAACAACGTTTGGTAAAAAATGTATTACTATGACCTAGTTTTACACGTATCTCGGCTGAACCCCTATGGGTTCGTTTATTTTTTAACTTTAAGTACATGTTTGGTTTTCCTTTTAGGCCTCACCATATCATTTTGGGGCCACTCGCTATTTTAAGTTAACAGAACTAGAATTCCGTTAACTTTTTTAGATGAATTTGACAAGGTTTGTTTACAGAACACCTGTAAACAGTGATGAAAATAAGTTTACGGAACATATTTCAAGAAAACGTTCTCGAAGACTTCAAATCTAATTACCTAGAAATCATCGTTTTATCATACATTTCAAATTTTTTTTACAAGTGGCCCGAAAAAGAAAGAATCATTGTCGTACCCCTATTTTAGACACATTTCAGTGCATTCTTTGTAAACTATCATAATTTTTGATTCCTTCGATTGATTTTTACTATCTATTTCTCATGATTTCGATGAAAATGAGAAATATGTCATTACTTCAGACGGGAGGAAACAAAAATGAAATGTTATCAATTACATTTAGAATTAGTGGGATGTCCTTTCCCTATTTGGAGAAAAGTTATTTTACCTGCCAAATTAACTTTTGATGATTTACATGATGTAATTCAGTGCTTATTTCAGTGGGAGAACCAACATTTATTTGAATTTACTGTAGGAAAATATGCTATATCGGATCCGCCTGATTCGAGCATTTCTTTTTCGATGTTGGAACAGACAACACCATCTCGAATGCTACGTGCTCATAGAACCATGCTACTTGAACAAATCAAAAAGAAGGGTCAAATCTTTCAATATGTATATGACTTTGGAGACCATTGGTTGCTCCAGATTCAAGTTGAAGATGTATTCGATCAAAATTCTGATGAAATAACATGCATAGGCGGCGAAAATGCAGCTCCACTAGAGGATATTGGAGGTATTCCAGGATATCTTGAATTTTTAGAAGCGATAAAAGATGCTTCACATCCACAACATAAGAGGTATGCGGAATGGGACTTATTGAATTTTGATCCTTCTTTCTTCGATATACAAGAAGTGAATAAAGGATTAGCCTATTGTGATTGAATCATAAATAAATGGTAGTTTCTTTTATATTAGATTTGAAAAAAACTCTGATTTTTTGCTATGCAACAGATTAGGGTCTTTTTTGTGTCCAGAAAATTCTATATTTATGAACAGATGGTAAAACTCAATAATATCAACGTTTTCTGACTATAGTCATGTTCATAAAGTCTGTAAACAAATCAATGTTCAATTAAACTTAGGTTGTTATCTTTCTGAACATGTATTTATCTTTAAAAATACTGTAAGGATAGGATTTTGTAGTCCTTAGCGTACAATTTTCCCGAAATGATATGGTGACCCCTATAAGATTATTAGTCATAGAATCTTCCCCTTAGATATTAATGTACTATTCAATTGTAGAATAAAACGTTGACTGTATAAAACAAATATTTAACTTATTAAATTTCACGTACTATATCTGATTGATAAAACCTAATTCCGAAATAAGGTATATTCTAACTATCCATCCCCTTATCCTCTAACCAAGTAAGTAGTAAATCCTATATTTATTCCTCTATCTTAGCAAGTAGTTCCCCCAGGTATTAAACAATCTCAAATTTTTTCATCATTTCTTCGAATTTAATGTTGACTGGAGGTTTTGAAGTTTTTTATCATGTGGGAACGATTATGGAACACGGCTGGAAGGCAGATTTATCCCCTATTTTGAAAGACTACAAAAAAAGTAATCATTCAAAATAGATGGATAAGCGTCTTTGTTTTCGCCATGCGGTCACTTATAAGGTATCCGTATGTATAGACCCTGTTCACTCAGCGATCTTCACCGCATACATCCTTTTTCTATGGCTTGTCCTTGTAATATCGTCCCTACACGACAAACTGAATGTACTCCCTAGCACCGTAATGCTAACGATAACCACCCGAACCTTTTAGAGAATCGTCCCTGGGCAAGTTCTCGCCCACCCTCATCAGAAGAACAGGATTCCAATGAGGGGTGCTGTTTTTGTAGGCGCATACTCTGTACCCCCTGCACGACCAACAGCTAGCCACGCCGTAACACGTTCCCTCTATAATAGAAGCACGGAATCACGGCTTATCAGTTTTTATTAACGTGGTATCAGGCAATTCCACGCGAACAAAAAACAAAAAGGACATCCCAAATTCCTAAATGGCCTGTACGTTCACAAGACTTCTAGGTTTAGAGATGCCCGTTATATATCTTTTGGACTACAAAATAATCAAAACTAGTATTTACTAGTTGATATTTATCCAAACAATAGATAAAATGGGTATATCAAAGAAGCCTCGTGAAAAGGCATAGTTGTTTAAGGTTAGTGTTGGTTCACTACTTAAACGTAAACACTGTGGGTTAATACAGTTCATTCTAGCCAAGTGGTGGTACACTAGCTAGAAAAGTCATTCCCGCTATAGGTTGGTAGCCGATAGCATATGGGAGTGGCTTTTTGTTTTTGTTCATATTCAATTGTTCTATGGATCTTCGTTTATGTAAAATATCAAATTATGTTTTGTTTTGTAGAATGTTGCTTGTTGTGTACTAACTTACAGCAAGTTTTTTTGTTTGTAAATACTCCTAAAACCTCATTTAATCGCATTACTAAACTAAGAAAGAGGATAAAAAGATACAAAGATAAAAAGATACAATTATCTTTAGATACAAAGATAATTTCACGAACGTTGAGTATCTTTAGATACAAAGATAAAAAGATACAAAGATAAAAAGATACACGCACAACCACTGTTTTTATGCGTTTCTCGTAAATTAGTTCGTACACGAAAAACAATGGTTAACTATTAAACACAAAAAAAGATACATTTATCCTTTTACTTTTTGTACAAGCTCATGTTATTATCAGTTCGAGAGTGAAAAGATAAAAAGATACATTTATCCTTTGTTACAATTATATTACATTTTTAAAAGGAGCGATTCCTGTGAGAAAAGGATACGTAATAATCAACGCCCAACAAAAAGGTGGAGTTGGAAAAACAACTGATTCGTGTATGGAATCTCTTGTGGCTTCTTTAATCTTTAATAAGAAAGTTTTGTTTATTGATACTGACCTTCAAGGGAACGGTACTACATTCTTAGCGAAATCATTTAATATTACCGAAATGCAAAAAACATTAATGAAGTGTCTTGAAGATGGAGACTTAACAGAAGGTATTGTGAATCTGCATGAAAATCTAGATATGATCCCATGTGGATATGATATGAGGAAATACACTGATTTCTTAATTGAAACATTTAATACGATTGAAGACAGGACTTTTTATCTTTCTAGATTACTAGAAAAAATCAAATATAACTATGACTACATATTCATTGACATTCCACCTTCAACAGATTTAAAAGTGGATAATGCTATGGTAGCAAGCGACTACATTATAGTTGTTCAAGAAACACAACAATTTTCATACGAAGGAAGCCAACGTTTAATTTTTGAATACATTCAAACACTAGTTGATGATTTCGGATCTCTTGTAAAAATGCAAGTTGCTGGGGTACTTCCTGTATTGCTTCAACAAAAACGTGCATTACATAAAGAAATCGTAAAGAGTACCATCGCTACTTTCGGTGAAGAAAATGTATTTAATACGATTATAAATAACCATGCCCGATTAGAATGGTATCCACGAATCGGACTACAATTTGAAGATCATCATGATAAGAGAATGCTAGCTTTATTCTGTGACATTTTCTGTGAGTTAGAAGAAAGAATTCGCCTTTTCGAAACTGAGGGAGATATAGAAGCTGGATATAGATATACTCAAAAGTATTTAGTGGACAACAAACTGACGAAATTAGGAAAGGGGATTGACATAAGTGGCTTTAATCAAAAGGGAAACACCGCAAGAACCGAAGATAACGCAATCAGCTAATACAGAAAGAAATTTTCAAACTGATAGCAGCCCCAAAAAGGAATCAATGAAAGCTCACGAGCGTAAAAACATAAAAGTTTCACCTGAATCATTTAGTAAAATCAAAACAATTTGTACAATGAAAAGTATGAAAAATTACGAATTTATTGATGAAATTTTAGAGTTTTACATCACTAATAATTTAACAGAGCGCGAGCAACGTATTTTGAAAAACATAACATCTAACAATAAATAGCTTTACGTGATTACTAAATAGGAGTGGTACCTTTGGAAAATAAAAGTAAATCTTTTGTAGTAACTGTAACACCTATTGTGGAAAGTTCGGATTTAACTATTCAAAACGATCAAACTAGCACAGAAAAGGAAATACAGCCACCAGAGGAACCAGATCAACGTTTAGTTCCATCTAAAACTGCTAAAATTTCACCAGCCGTTTTGCTAAAGCTAAATACTCTTAAACCATTTATTCAGGAACAAGAGTGTATGGATAAAACATCAATTAACAACATCATTGATATACTTGTTGAAAGTTATGTAGATACTCAGCTGGTAAATCGACATTCTAAAGCATATAAAGATATGTACAAGCGTCTTTACGAGACGTTAGAAAATAAATAAAAGACAGAAGTGTCCTTGTTTGATATGATCCCCTTATAGTAGACAGGAAAAAGAAAGCACATTAACCTGTTTACTATGGAGGGGATTTTTTTATGGGAAAAATTAGAGTTACTTACGATGTAGAATTTAAGAAACAAGCTATAGATTTATACTTAAAAGAAGGCATGAGTTATAAAACCATTGCGAAAGAATTAGGTATTCATCACTCGGTTGTAAGTCGTTGGGTGAAACACTTTGAAGCTGAAGGAATCAAAGGACTAGAAGAAAAACGCGGTAAAGCGAAAGGACCAGGTTTAGGTAGACCAAGGGTTAGACCCGAAGATCCAGAAGCTAAGATCAGACGATTAGAAGCGGAAAATGAAATGTTAAAAAAGCTCTTAGGGATGTAAAAGGAGGAATGAAAGTCGTATCCAAAACGAAAAAATTCGAAGTCATCCATGAAATGACAAAAACAGGTTATACAGTGACTATTCTATGCGATATTGCTGGTGTAACCAGAAGTGGGTACTACAAATGGATAAAACGGCATACGACGCCTTCAAAAAAACAATCAGAGGATATCGAAATTAAGAAAAAGATATTGGCGTGTCATAAAAAATTAAGAGGAATTTATGGATATAGAAGAATACAAGTGTGGCTGAAAGCCACATATAACCTTTATTTGAATCATAAGCGCATCCAAAGATTGATGAGTGAACTAGGTATCAAAGCCGTAATTAGGAAAAAACGACCTTATTACGGAAAAAAAGAAGCTTATGTGATTTCAGAGAACCATCTAAATAGGGAGTTTCAAGCTTCAAAACCGAATGAGAAATGGGTAACCGATATTACCTATTTGATTTTCAATGGACAGCGCTTGTACTTATCCGCTATTAAGGATTTATACAATAATGAAATTGTTGCCTATGAAACCAGTCGTAGAAACGACTTGAAACTTGTGTTAGATACACTGAAAAAGGCAAAGAAAAAACGAAATGTGAAGGGAATTCTCTTACATAGTGATCAAGGGTCCCAGTATACATCTCGTCAATATAATCAATTACTTAAAAAATATCAGATGAAGGCAAGTATGTCTCGAAGAGGCAACTGTTGGGATAATGCTTGTATGGAAAACTTCTTCAGTCACTTTAAGGCAGAGTGTTTTCATTTACACTCCTTCCATAAAGCGAATGAGGTCAAACTTGCCGTGCGTAAATATATGCACTTTTATAATCATCAAAGATTTCAAAAGAAATTAAATAACCTGAGTCCATATAAATATAGAACTCAGGTTGCTTAGTTGCGCTTTTTAAATACTGTCTACTTGACAGGGGTCACTGCATTTTTTAGGATGCTTCTTTTTTATTTGTTGTTATGTATCTAAAGATAAATGTATCTTTTTATCCTTTTATCTTTGTATCTTTAGATAAATGTATCTTTTTATTTCAAGCAGAAAAAACAAATACTCCTGCTTCTCTTTATGTGCTGTACAAACCCTTTCTAGAACCACCACTAGCTCATTTACATAATTTTCGTTAGCGGAAGTCATTTTAAAATTCTATGTGCCGATTTTTTCTTTGCCCTTACGGATAAACCACCATATCAAAGCTACAAATAGTATGAAAAGCGGTATTGTCTGAATGAAGAAAAATCCTTTCCAAAAATAAAGTGGATTATTATATGTAAATTCTGTTGCCGCCTCATTTGTATAAGAAACAAACGAACCTACCAAATAAGCCATTGGAATTGTGATTAGATTTATCCTTAGAAAGACCATTATCAATGATAGGTTTTTATCTTTAATTTTTGGTGAACCAGACTTGATAAATAAAAATGTTGCAGTGCCAAATATAAGAAAAAGTGTTATTACATAAAAAATTCCCATAATCCCCCTCCATGGATTTAATTGTACCATCAGTAAGAATTAATTTGAACAAATAGGATATTTATGTAAGTCAGGTATAGTGTCTCATTATCGGTAGCAAGAAAAAAGTGAATCCCTACTCTCACAAGGAATCCACTCTTTGCTTTTCTACAACTCTATTTTTACACACTCCTATTCTGGCTGGAGATACCTCTTCTTAACCTCACCAAAATCGCCACCACGGTTTCTTCTTCTCTTTCGCAGCGGCAACTTCATCCCGAAATTCCTTCATTAATTTCTTTGCTTCCTGCATCTCACGTAGCGTTTTCATAAGTGTCTCGTCTCGTGCTTCTAATCGTTTTTCCACTCGTTCATTATGCTGTTCTATACTCGCTTTAATTTCCTCGTTACTTTGCTTTGCCTGCTCACTTAATCGCTTCTCCATCATTAACATACCCTGATTCATTTCTTGCGCCATAACGCTGTACTGTTGCTGGAGCTGTTCTTGAATGTGGAATGGTATTAAACTCGTTTCCTCAGGTTCTTCTTTAATCATATTCGGATTAACTTTTTCTATTTGCTGCGCAATCATCTTCGCTGCTTTCTCTAGCGTCATACCGTCATGCTTACTAAGGTCAATCAATCTCTCAATCACCATAATGTCGCCTTCTGAGTATTCCCGCCTGCCGCGCTTATCTTTCTTTACTGCAAATCCCTCTCGCTGCAAGACTTCCATGTACTTTCTTAGGGTGCTATCACTTATTCCTAGCCTTTTGTATACTTCACTAGCGGAATAAACAACTTCGTCCGTCATAGCGTCACAACACCTCCTAGTGACAATATTCCATGATGGTTAAGAAATTCCTGCAAATAAAAAAGCCCCTATTAGGGCTTCTTATTCTGTATTAAGATTCTTAGTCACATCATATATATTTCCTGTTATTTAATTAAATAAGAATTCACTTTTCCATTCAGGCTTCTTTCTATGCGCTTCATTACAATCAAAAAGGCACTCTTTCATTATTTTTGTATCTCTCGGTAACCTTTTTTCTAACTTTGACCATCCGTTAAAAATCATTTTGTTTGGCAAAGGGAACACAAATCCTGTAATACAATCCCAAAAGGCATCCCAATTTTCCCCGTAAAAGTCAGGAAACTCAAGCTTCTCTTTAAGAAGTAAATGTAATTCTTTTACAGTATAGATGTCGCTTACATCAATGACCATAATCGCTTCACGTTCATTACTCAATTTATACACCCCATTAAAATATTGAGCTTATATTTTATCTTTCCTCGAGAAGTATTCTTTCTTTTTTTCGTTCCATAAGTACTTTCTTAAGTTCTTCATGGCGATAATTCATTGTTACATAATATAAAAATGATAATAAAACCATTATTACTGTCGCAATATAGAAATAGTCCATAAATTTTAGGTTATTATAATCAACAAGTAGGAATGCAGGTGCCAGAATAGTTATCAGGGCTATATAATTCTCAGAAAATACTTTTTTAAAAGCGCGAATCACTCGTCACACCTCCTTTTTTTATCCTCTTATTATACGGTTTTTACATTTATTCTAATATTATTTTATATTACTTTAGCAATCGCATAAACAACAGAATCATTTGAACTACAATATAGCCAATTCCAGCCCTTGAAATAAGTGAAAATCCCCGTTCCTGGCTACCAACCATAATGAACAATCCACCACATAACGCTACAACGGATGCAATTGCACTGATGCTTAAGTCATTTCCTAAAATAAAAATTCTCTTATTCTGCTTTTACAGCAAGACTCTCCACGAAATTGCTAATTGAAGAAAATCGCAAAAAGACGCATTTAGATTGCTGCGTCTTTTTGCGATATTTCTTTTGTGAAATCATATAAAGCAATTGCACCTAAAATAACAAGTATACCTTGAGGAACATCTATCAAAATAGTTTTCCAAATCTCTGGTATTACCCATTTAATATCTGCTGCTGATTCAAGATATGTTTGAAAATAACCGATTGTAAAATCGATTACAGATAAACATACAAATAATGTTAGACAAAATCGAATTAATTTCTTATTTTTAAACATGTAACACCTCTCAAAATTCATTGGATATTCCTACTTGTGATTCATTATATATATAAAAATCCCTATATTTAATTTTAACATACAAAAAACCCAAATAAATACAATATGCATATTTACATATCCTATTGACAACTTGTAGATTTAATATAAGGATGTAAAGTACTATCGGATATTCCTAGCCTTTTGTATACTTCACTAGCGGAATAAACAATTTCGTCCGTCATAGCGTCACAACACCTCCATAGTGAGAGTATTCAATGATGGTTAGGAAATTCCTGCAAAGAAAAAGCCCTACATGTGTAGGACTAAATAGCCTTTGCAATCTCAACAAGTAATCTCATAAATAGAGGAATCATTTGGACCACAATATAACCAATTCCTGCACGACTTATTAGCGAGAATCCTCTTTCCTGGCTGCCAACCATAATGAACAGCCCTCCGCATAACGCTACAACGGATGCGATTGGATATGATACTGCTTTGATGAGGAATATAACTGGTTCAAATGCGTTTACAATACGGTTATATAATTGACCATCTATATAGTTTTTAATGGCTCCATCGCTTGATTGTGTATCTTTAAATACTTCGTTCACATCTGGATTATATCCATCAGCAAAAGCATGCGGAATATCTATAATGTTACCGAATATAATAGCACTACCGATCACAATGCTAATGCGTGCCGCCACAGGTGCGTATTTTTTTGCTTTCTTTTTGAACAAGCTCCACTTTTTCTTCGCTCCATAGTTACCATCCATAAAATCTTTGATGCTCATTGTCTCAGCTGCCATATGGACCATCTCCTTAGTTTTAATGGAAATCAGTAACTGTAAATATGTTGCAATCTAATCCCTCGCAAAGCTTCTGGAGTTGTTTTCTTCTATATTCTGTCGTTGTGTACCAAATAAACTTAGGTGTCTTTTCAAATACATTGCATTCCATCAACTTTCGATACTTCTGCATCTTCACGCGGTTTGCACTCATTTTCTGTTCATGATCCACCTCTACAATGTGATATCGGCCATTATCCGTGAAAAGCGCATCCGCAATTATGGATACAACTCCTTTTACATTCATCTTCACTTCTTGTTTCCACGATTTCGGACATTCATAAGCAATGTAAATGTCATTCCTCATAATGTAGTGGCGAAATTGATTCGAGCGCTTGAGTATTTTCTTGCTCCCAATACGTTCACGTCCTTCCTTATTGAGATAATAAACCTTTTCTCCATCTCTAAAGCTAGACACATACTCTTCAAGAGTTTTCATTACACGAGAAGCATTCCTGTCTCCGCCAAGATTGTGCAGCACCTGTATTTGTTTCCTACTTAAGAATCCCAACTTCTTCAAGCTCAAGAGTATGGACTCGGTTCTCGCTTCCTTTATGGCTAGTTTTTGCATCTTCATGCTCCTTCCTTGCTCTTATGTTGATATGTGGCTTTATGATGTTATCAATCTGCTTATTATCGATGTAAACAGTCTGTAAGACCTTCTTTTCATTAGTTTGGTATATAGCCCTTCCCTTTATGTTCGGGAGACTCTCTGCGCCGCCCTCATCTAATACCGCGCGGCTCCCTGATTCTGTCTGTAATCTAAAGCAAACACGAGCACCAATGTTTTGGCGCAACTGCGATGGCAGTGCTTCATTGGTTGGGTACTGCGTCGCGTATACCAAGCGGAATCCTGCTGCCCTGCCACGACGACCTATATCTACAATAATGTCCTTGCACTCCTGATATGGCGCTATATCGGCAGCTTCATCAACTATTACAAAGTACCTTGTTGGATCCCCGGCTTCTTTTATATCTTCGTATCCTTTTTCTAGTAAGTATTCGTTTCTAGCGTTCAGCTTATCTTGCAATTCCCTTAAAGTCTCAAGAGCTTCCTCTGGATTCTTCGCAATGGATTCGACTTGATTCAAGAATCTGTATCGGTTAAAAGATAGACCACCCTTCAAATCTATAAGGAATAGCCTTGTATTATCAGGTTGATTCCGAACAAGGGATGTAATCATAAGCTTTAGCGCATTCGATTTCCCCATATCCGTCATACCGGCAGATATAACATGTGATATCTGATCAAAGTCATGTTTTACTAATCCATCCCTCGTATAACCAATAGGAACCTCCCATCCTCTACATTGTTTCATCATGTCTTCTTCAAACTTCACAAAGTCAGGAATCCCCTTCTCATAAACTCGCATTTTTAGTAACCCATCGTAAGACAGCTCAATTTCCTTTCTAACGCATTTTCTCTTGCTTATGATGTTTCGTATCTGTTTTAAGATATCTTTTCGTAATTGGAGAGATTTGAAGTCTGATAGCTTAAAGTTGTAAACCTTACTCTTATGATTTAATCCGTCCTCTAAATGTGGTATCTTTTGTACAAAATCGGAGAAACTAAGTCCAAGTGGAATCCTATAAGCGTATTCAGTTCCCCACTCATTTCTCGTTTTGCGAAGCAGTTGTATCGTCCGTGTCTCCCTTCCTTCTTTTACTTTCAATCCGCAATTCGCACAAATCCTTTGAATCTTTGATGCATCGTTTGTCGCTCCTTTTTGATGCATTTTAACTAGAAACATAGCGCCACCGACTGCAGCTGAACTAACTAACTCAAATATCAAAGCCGAACACCACCCTTCTTTTCGTATTCTGCAAGAATAGTCCCTGAAGATTAGAAGAGATAAAATCAGTTATGAATCGTTGAAAATAGTAATCTTTCGATGTCTGGAGTTTTATTCTGTGAGCGAATTCTATTTCGAATAAGTGAAACGAAGTTTTAAAAGGTTATCCATTTGGAACGGTGTATCGTAATCAGTTTGGTATGGTAAAAGGTATTGTGTACTGTTTGGTCTTTATGTCAGTTTTTTTCTCTTGTTTAAAAAAATGACGGAAAGGGCAAGCTATTCATGAGGTGGTAAAGGTGTTCGGATTAGGTAAAAAACGGAGTAAATTTGGTAGATGGTTAGATAAGCAAGGGATAACACAAGGGGACTTAGAGAAAGCAGCTAAGTTGAGTAGAGGTACTATTTCTAAAGTATGTAATGATAAAGAATACACACCTAAATTTTCAACCATATCTCAAATAATAAGAGGCTTGAAGAAGTTAGGTGAAAACATAAATGAAAATGATTTTTGGATGTAGCTTCGTAACAAACGGGGCTATTTTTATGCAAAAAAACCACCCAAAAGGATGGCAAGTTCAATTTTATAATAACTACTTACTCTACTCCATTTAATTACCGACTGGAATAGCTGATCTTTGACCATATATATACCTGATAAATTGTCCCTTATGTCAATATAAAATGATCCTACCACCATTTCATCAAACTTTTTAATTGCAACTGGATCTATATCTCTTATTTTCAGATGCATAATTTCAGCTCCTTTTTGCAAATCTGGTTAGAGAACGAAAAATAGTGAGAAGAGCATAAGGGGTTTTTGTACCCACCAAGGGTGTGAAGCTAGGCGGAGCCTAGCAAAACGATGGGGGCAAAAAAACTCGTTGAATGTCCCGTTAATGTCCCCTCATTTCTTATTCATGTCACCATCACGTCCCGTCATTTTTTCTAAATGTCCCTATCGTGTCCCCTTGTTTTCCTCAATGTCTCCATCATGTCCCTAAGACTTTTTTCATTTTTTATGAATTTCTTGTTCCTTTTTCTCCAATTTTTCAATCTTAACTTGTGCATTTTTTTGTTTCGTTTTAAACAGTTTTATGTTCTCCTCAGACTCTTTTATTTTCGATTCTAAAGCTGAAATTTTAGATTGTGTTTCCATTTTTTCAGCTTCCGTTTGATACTTCAGTTCTTCTTGTAGTTCTTTCACTTTTTGATCTACTTGTTTCGCATTTTCTTCTTCTAACTTGATTGCTTTTCCTTAATTTGTGATCTTTTCTTTCCAATCTTTTTTATTCCTTTCAATAAAATCTTTCTCATACGATTGCTTATCTTTTGCCAATAATTCATCATTTTCTTTTGTTTTTCTTTGGTCGGTAAAAATGGTGTATGCCAGTTGGCTAGACGTATCTTTATCTGGCTTTTCCTCTTCATATTCTGAAGGATTTTTTGTGAATTTTCGAATGTCCATTTGTTTTTTTTCACCGTTTTTATTGGCCTCACCATATCAAAAAAAGAAAATTTTACGTTTAGACACATTTTAGAAACAAATTAACCGATTCCCTGTACGTTAAGGAACCGGTTATTTATTTTACTGATTTTTGATAAATTTTTTGTCTCGTACTGGTCTTAAATTATCGAAATTTGTTTTTTGATTTAAGTTCCAAACATAATCACCTGTCAAAGTAATATGTTCCCAACCAAGTGGAGATATATGTTGTAAATAGTCCTCTGAAATATCCACTCCTTTTCTACGTAGAGCATCTACTGCACGTGATATATATACAGTATTCCATAATACAATAGCTAAAATAAGAAGTTGTAAACCACTTGCTCTATGCAATTGATCTTCATAAGAACGATCACGAATTTCTCCTAATCGATTGAAAAATACAGCTCGAGCAAGAGAATGTTTTGCTTCACCTGTATTTAAACAAACCTATACACGTCTTCTAAATTCAGGACTCTGCAACCATTCTAATGTATATAAGGTTCTTTCACTCCTTCCTATTTCACGTAAGGTTACAGATAAGCTATTCTGTTGCGGATAGGCCGCAAGCTTTTTTGTTAAGAGGTAATAAAGTTGTTTAATTTACAATAAAGTCCTTTGAAAAATAATAAAGTTGTTTAATTCTTATTGAACTAACGGTGCAGGATAGTTGAATAAGGATGATGATATAATTAAGGGGGAATTTACTTTATTTTATAATTTATGAGGTGGAAAATGGACTCTTTAGAATTAAACAAATCTAAATATATTGTCTCTAATATCAAAAACATTTTGCATAAAAAGCTTATACTTGATAAACCGTTAACTAAAGATGAGGTGAAAAAATTAAACCTAGTTAATCCCACTGTATACGAAAATGAGAAGTATCTCATTCAAGAACGGTGGTTTTATAGTATTAATATCGGAGAATGGGAAGATGTGGAGATTTTTATTCAAGGGAATAATGAAAATCCCGATGTGGAGATTATCGAAATGGCAGAAAAAATATTCGATGAACTCCATCTACATATAAGCCGTGCATTAAAATATTTACAGAAATTCTTCCCTAATCAAGAAATGAAGAACTACTATCTATCCACAATATATTTTGGAAAGATGGTTAATTTTGACGATTATATATTTTCAGGGTTTAGTTTAGCTTTTATTTTTGATAGTCACTTTGAGTTTCAGTATAAAGTAAAATTTAAAGAGGATGGATGGCCTATTGGTTTTGAAGGTGGGCCACTTTAATAATCATAGATAATTTTTTCTTATTGAACTAACGGGTGCTTTAGTTGAACAAGATTTAAACAACTTTATTATTGATTTTTGCCTACAAACACATTTAAATGGTTAGAAATTAAACAACTTTAAAGAGCCTTACTACAATATGATTTGTAGCGAGGCTCTTATATTTTTAGATCAGAATTAAATAACTTTATTATCACTTTACATTTTTGAGAATAAGAGAAACTTTGACGATTCCATTACGAAATGAGAAACTGTGATATTTCGTTGACCTTAATCGGACATGCAATATTGCATATAAAAATATATTGATATTAATGATATGTGCTCACTATAATACGAGTATAAAGATTTAACACATCTTACTACGAAAAAAGAGGAGGAAATAATATGGAAATCGCAATGGCAGTTTTAAAATTTGTAGGTGGAATCCTTCCATTTGTACAAGAACTTTTAAAAACATTTATGTAAGTTCATTATTTAGCAATTATTTATAAAAATTATCACATAAATGATAAAAAGACTTAATCTCTCATAAGGATTAAGTCTTTTTTTATTTCACATATATATAAATATATAACAAAATAGAGAAACGCTCAGCCTGTTTTTTGTTTTGGGAATACCTAATTTCTTTAGTTGATGGGCATGTAAGGTGACCCTATATAAATAAAGGCGAAGTCTGCAAAGAGGCTCCACCTTTTCAACATACAATGAACTTCAACAATTACTAGCTACTTCCTAAACCTTGTTCCTCATTTACCAACCTGTTTATGCTTTTTTCAAACTTTGCAACAGAAACTTTTTCTTTCTCTACAGCTAGTTATTTATAAGACCGTGTCTTATTTAAACCTATATCTTGATGTAATTATGCATATCCAAATAAAGGTAATTAATACGAGAATTGTGGTTAAATTATATTAATATTATTTAATTTCCATTAAAAATTTTCTAAGATTAAAATAGTTATTTTTTCACCTGATATATCAAGTTATAACAATTGTAAATACCTAAATAAAATTAAACAGTTATTATTTTAATATAATATTTTAATTTTCGTTAATGCTCAACATTGAATTTTTTTGATATAATCGATAAAATTCTGCTATTTACGAATTGGTATTTTAATGATTTAATAAACCCATAACTGGTATGACCACTAAGAAAGGAATAGATTACGCTAATATAAGTTCAGTAAAGTTATAAGTAACATTATTATTATCATTTTATTTTAATAATATGATAATTTATTAAATTAACAGTCTATAATCACAAAATTATTGCATTTATAAATAAAATTAATGAAAGACTTTTGTAACATTTATGAAAGTGTATTGAAAGATACTTAAACTAAGATATATATAACAAAAGTGATTTTATTCCAAAGTAAAAGTATAAGCCATGTACAGTGTAATTCTATTCTTAGTGATTTTATAGAAATGATGAAAGAAAGGGAGAGATAACATGAATCATACGAAAAAAAAGCACGAGGTTGGTTTTTTGAAAATCAAGAAAAATACTAAGGCAATAAAATTACTAGCATGTTTATCAATTGGCTTATGCACTATTAATTATTCTTCTATTTCCTTCGCTGAAACAAAAACAAGTAATTCAGCTGATGCAACAAAAAAAGCTATTAACATTGATACTGGCATAGGAAATCTTAAGTATAATAATCAAGAGGTTTTAGCAGTAAATGGTGATAAAGTGGAGAGTTTTGTTCCGAAAGAAAGTAAAAATTCAAATGGTAAATTTGTAGTAGTGGAACGTGAGAAAAAATCACTTACAACTTCACCGGTCGATATTTCAATTATTGATTCTGTGGCTAATCGTACATATCCAGGAGCAGTACAACTTGCAAATAAAGCTTTTGCAGATAATCAACCTAGTTTGTTAGTAGCTAAGAGAAAACCTTTGAATATTAGTATAGACTTACCTGGCATGAGAAAAGACAATACAATGACTGTTCAAAATCCTACATATGGTAATGTGTCTGGAGCAGTAGATGAATTAGTATCTACTTGGAATGAAAAGTATTCAAAAACACATACGTTACCTGCAAGAATGCAGTATACAGAATCTATGGTGTATAGTAAATCTCAAATAGCAAGTGCTCTTAATGTTAACGCTAAATATCTTGACAATTCACTGAACATTGATTTTAAAGCGATTGCAGATGGAGAGAAAAAAGTGATGGTTGCGGCATATAAGCAAATCTTTTATACCGTAAGTGCAGAACTACCTAACAATCCATCAGATCTTTTTGATAATAGTGTTACTTTTGATGAGTTAACTCGTAAAGGGGTAAGTAATGCGGCTCCGCCTGTTATGGTGTCAAATGTAGCTTATGGTAGAACAGTTTATGTAAAATTAGAAACATCATCTAAGAGCAAAGATGTACAAGCTGCCTTTAAAGCCTTAATTAAGGGGCAAGGTGTTGAAGCGAGTGGACAGTACAAAGATATTTTTGAAGACAGTACCTTTACCGCTGTAGTATTAGGCGGAGATGCAAAAGAGCATAACAAGGTTGTTTCAAAAGATTTTAATGAAATCCGAAATATCATTAAAGATAATGCAGAATTAAGTTCTAAAAATCCAGCATACCCAATTTCATATACAAGCACTTTCTTAAAAGATAACGCAACTGCGGCTGTTCATAACAATACAGATTATATTGAGACTACAACTACAGAATATTCTAGTGCTAAAATGACGCTTGATCATACTGGTGGATATGTTGCTCAATTTGATGTATCTTGGGATGAATTCTCATATGATCAAAATGGCAAAGAAGTACTAACCCATAAAACTTGGGAAGGAAACGGCAGAGACAGAACTGCTCATTTCAATACAGTCATACCACTTCCATCGAATGCAAAAAATGTAAAAGTCGTAGCAAGAGAATGTACAGGTCTTGCATGGGAATGGTGGAGAACAATTATTAATGAACAAAATGTTCCATTAACAAATGAAATTAAAGTTTCAATTGGAGGAACAACATTATATCCAAGTGCCAATATTAGTCATTAGGTTGAAGTGAAGCGTCCTGTAAACAGGGCGCTTTTTTACTTGGTTGCAAGTATATCTGTGATAAGAACCATAAGTTTGCCGTGTTGTTAAATATATAGGTTCTGGTGCAAAAAGATGATAAATAAAAAAGAATCAAGGATTCCTAACGGAATCACCTATTAAGCAGTTAATCCAAACAGCTGGTTGATAAAAACATTATGATTTTGGACAGACTGGTCCTGCAAATCAATTTGTTCTTTTTTGACCATATGCATGGCCTCAACACCACTCAATATAGAGGCTGCTGTTTTGTATGATTTAAATCCCAACATAGAGCGTAAACGATTTTTAATAAAACGATGATCTTGTTCTACTATGTTATTTAAATATTTTATCCTTCGGATTTTGGTGCCTATTGTTATCCTTTTTTCTTTCTTCAACAGTTCGATAGCGATTGGATAAGCAGGGTTCTTATCAACCGTGATGATACGAGGTTTTGAGACATGAAAAGACCGCAAGGCTTTCTTGAAGAATCGCTTTGCAGCCTTATGATTTCTAGATTTACTCAAATAAAAGTCAATCGTGTTTCCTTCAGAATCAACGGCACGATATAAATACATCCATTGTCCTTTTACTTTGATATATGTTTCGTCTACTCTCCATGAGTTATTCGGGTTCTGGTGCAAACACTCCAAAACGCTTGTAAGTAACCTCCTAAACTTGGACATACTGATACTAGTACTCTAAAAAGGATGTGATTGGTATGGAAAAGCAAAATCTATTCAAGTGGAAACATTATCAACCGGATATTATTTTATTAACAGTGAGATGGTACCTACGGTACAACCTCAGTTTTCGTGATTTAGTCGAAATGATGGAAGAACGCGGGCTATCCCTTGCTCATACAACTATCATGCGATGGGTTCATCAATATGGTCCCGAATTAGATAAGCGCGTACGACGTCATCTTAAGTCAACCAATGATTCTTGGCGAGTCGATGAGACGTATGTGAAAGTCAAAGGTCAATGGATGTACCTATATCGTGCTGTTGATTCAAAAGGAAATACAATTGATTTTCATTTAAGCAAAACAAGAGATCATAGGGCTGCAAAGCGTTTTTTCAAGAAAGCTTTGCAGTCTTTTCATGTTTCAAAGCCCCGTGTGATTACAGTAGATAAAAACCCGGCCTATCCTATAGCGATTGAAGAGTTGAAGAAAGAGAAAAAGATGCCTGTAGGCATCCAAATAAGGCAGGTAAAATACCTTAATAACATTGTAGAGCAAGATCATCGTTTTATTAAAAAGAGAGTTCGTTCAATGTTAGGATTGAAATCTTTTCGTACAGCTAAATCTATTCTTTCAGGAATAGAAGCGATGCATATCATTAAAAAAGGCCAACTTATTTTACGGGACAAGTCTGTCCAAAATGAAATGAAGTTTATTCATCAACTATTCGGAATGGCTGCATAAGAATAGATTCCATTAGAAATCTATATACCTCTTTCAAATAAATGCAATCTTTGCACCAGAACCCCTTTTTTAGAGTCATACTATCAGTGTGTCCAAGTTTAGGAGATTACTTGCGAGAATCTTGGAGCTTTTGTACCAAAAGCAGGTTTTCAGTATTCATAGAACTACTCCCAATTATAGAAGTGGGAGTAGTTCAAATACTGCATATGGATTCTATTCCTTATATTCAGACTGAATTTCTGACTTTGTTGGATTTTGTATGTTTTTTTCATCGGGTGTCGGTTTCCACCAATTACCAGTTATGAATAACATGGTCAATAAATTATAACTGTCACTAAAATAGCTTTCTTTTTTATTCTTCATCCAATCCCAGCCGTTATTAACCCACGCTTGATTATTACTGTTAGTTGTACCAGCAGCAATAAATGGTGAAACGAACACAGCTGTTGGATAATCACCAATGTTTGTTCCATTTAGTTCATAACCGTCCACAATTTTAGATGGGTTACCTTTTGTTTTATTTTTAATCCACGTAGCGACCTTATCAGAAATCACCTTACTTCTCTTTTCTCCATACATTGCATAATCCATAACAATTCGGAGTGGTACACGACTCGCATTATAGTAATATGCATCGGTATGTTTTGATTCATCTAAAAAGTTTTTAGGCGCAGGCTGTGGTGGATTTTTCACAACAAAATCAGAAATCAATCCTGTAGTTGGCGAGTATTTATTTGTAAACTGTGTATAAGTATTGTAGAGATTATCAATAACATTAAGCCAAGTTTTATCCCCTGTAAATTCGTAGAAAGCTCTTAAATGAGACATCATCCAATCGGAAGGTCTAGTATCAAATGTACTCTTTGAACCCCAATCACCTAAATTCAAACTATTATTTTTGGTCACATTACTAGCCTTAATACCTTTTGTAATCATATTTTGAGCTTCTTTCAAATAGTTGATTGTGCCATTTGACCCCCATTGTTTATGAGCAAGAAGAAGTGAATAAGCAATGTCTAAATCCCCATCTGTCGCAGAATCAAAATGCCCTTGAGCTTTTTTACTATCGGCTACAACCCAACCCATTAAATTGGGGTTTTCGGAACTTTTAAAAGCTCTCGCTGTTTTAAATAAGCCATTATAAATAGTTTGGGCGTTTGAATCATAACCTGCCATTAAAACCGTGATTATCATACCATAACCCTGTCCTTCTGAAGTTCCTAACGGTTTAAAGCCATCTGCATTTCCTGTAATCTCTCCTTTGACGTAGTAACCACCTGGAAGTGAAGAAAGATCATTCTTTAGATACTTCTTTTTCCAATTATTATAATAATTTTTAACTGAAGTATTCAAACTTTCTTGTGAAACATGATTCGGTTTAATAATACCAGAGTAGTTTACTTGCTGTGGAAAGGGTTTCATCTCTTTAGCAACAGCTGCTACTTGAGAAGTGTTTGATGTAGTAGAAGGATTTATTATGTCTCCAGTATTTCTTAATGAAGTGTTGTCTAAAACCTCTGCAGCAGTACAATTAGTATAACTTGCTAAACCTATACCAAATGCGGATATAAAAGTGAATATCTTTCTTTTTCGGCTCATTTTTCGGCTCCTTTAAAAAATTAATTTTCGTAAAGTACAGAAACAATCCTATGATTCTATGAAATTTACTTTACTACTGCATCAACTTTGATGTACTTTTCATCTTTGCTCAATTCCATTTTACAAATGATATATATAAGTTGTATTTCTAGGTAGTTTTCGAACAGAGCGGATACAATTACTCTTGATTTAGTAGTTTATATAAGAAAGTAAAATCACCATATTTATGTGTCTTAGCAGATACAATTGAGTCAAAATTTTAGATAAAATGGGAGGTGATTTTATATAGCTCTCAAAATTTACTGTTGTTTGCTTTCCAAAATTTTTTGATACTATTTGTTACGGAAATTTTTCTTTGGGAGGAGAATCCGCATGTAAGTTCGAGCCACCTACACCGAATGCCATTGTTCATGCCACCACAACAGCCGATAATAAGCCAAAGGAACTTTTCAATATAATCACCTCTTAAAATGTATTTATATAGGAACTATACCGTTTTTTGGTGATTATTGAAATAGTCTTTAATATTTTTCAAAAAATGTCTGATTTTATGTTTTTTACTATCTTTATAGGAATATGACTGACCGAGCATGTTCTATAAACAAAAAGGGTTCTGGTGCAAAGATAAAATAAAAGAGACTATAGCTGGTTCTGGTGCAAAGATTGCATTTATTTGAAAGAGGTATATAGATTTCTAATGGAATCTATTCTTATGCAGCCATTCCGAATAGTTGATGAATAAACTTCATTTCATTTTGGACAGACTTGTCCCGTAAAATAAGTTGGCCTTTTTTAATGATATGCATCGCTTCTATTCCTGAAAGAATAGATTTAGCTGTACGAAAAGATTTCAATCCTAACATTGAACGAACTCTCTTTTTAATAAAACGATGATCTTGCTCTACAATGTTATTAAGGTATTTTACCTGCCTTATTTGGATGCCTACAGGCATCTTTTTCTCTTTCTTCAACTCTTCAATCGCTATAGGATAGGCCGGGTTTTTATCTACTGTAATCACACGGGGCTTTGAAACATGAAAAGACTGCAAAGCTTTCTTGAAAAAACGCTTTGCAGCCCTATGATCTCTTGTTTTGCTTAAATGAAAATCAATTGTATTTCCTTTTGAATCAACAGCACGATATAGGTACATCCATTGACCTTTGACTTTCACATACGTCTCATCGACTCGCCAAGAATCATTGGTTGACTTAAGATGACGTCGTACGCGCTTATCTAATTCGGGACCATATTGATGAACCCATCGCATGATAGTTGTATGAGCAAGGGATAGCCCGCGTTCTTCCATCATTTCGACTAAATCACGAAAACTGAGGTTGTACCGTAGGTACCATCTCACGGTTAATAAAATAATATCCGGTTGATAATGTTTCCACTTGAATAGATTTTGTTTTTCCATACCAATCACATCCTTTTTAGAGTACTAGTATCAGTATGTCCAAGTTTAGGAGGTTACTTACAAGCGTTTTGGAGTGTTTGCACCAGAACCATAAATTTTGCATTTCCATACTGATCACGTCCTTTTTTAGAGTACTAGTATCAGTATGTCCAAGTTTAGGAGATTACTTGCAAGCGGCTTCGTTTTTTGCACCAGAACCAGAAAAGAGTGCTTCTGCTGATTGAAATGGCTAGATTATATGATGAAGTGGATAATTTTCAAGTGATTGAAAGTGTCTTGGGAAGGGAGTAGATTTTCTGTTATGATAGAAAAAGCAATGAATCAGCGAGGTGAAAGTAATGATTTTTTTATTTCGATTTGATGTGACAGACAAGGGAATGGATTTTATTCTAAATGAAGAAATAGCAAAAGATATGTATCCTGATTTGGAAGAAATGCTCCGTGATTTAGTGAAATCTTTATGCTCAATACTTGAATACTATAAAGTCTATAACAAAGAGAAAACCATCTTTTCAGGTGTCATTCACGATAATGGGGAAGCGGAGGTTACACTCAGTAAAGGTTTAGGAGAATACATTGATCTATATACCAAGAATCAAATTATCTTTGATCATGGAAAACTTATTACTGAACTTTGTACCACAATCATGGATCGGAGATCAGCAGAAGCACAATTAAAAGGTTTGATTAAATTGTAAGGATTGATGAGTGGTGAGTAGTTCAATGAAAGTACGTGTTAGAAAAACTTTATACATACTATAGAAAATAGAGCACTCATGGCTAATTTGTTGTATACTAAAGAAGCTCAAGCAAGAACTATATTATGCGGTTTTAGGCATAAAAAAACGTCTTTTATCAGTACATAAAAGACGTTTTTTATTTGAACATTATAAATATAGCATGTCGTATGAGTAGTAAGACATGCCACTTTCAGAAAATGTGCTGATTGAGAAACGTATATTATCCCTACATAGCTTGTTGCGCAAACAGAATCCGCAAGTATATTATATCACAAATCAATGATGAAAAAGTGATGTATTTCACCATTTCTTGTATATATTTCTAATTAGATGTATACTAAATATGGTTTCTTTTGTAAAATTTTTAGGTGTTTTTCAAGTCAATTTATGGTCGTTATCTAATCTATTGTATGTATCTGCAGTCGGGCTCTTATGTTCATCATAAGAGCTTATTTGCATGTTCAGTCTGCTTTTAGGTACAATGAAAAAAAGAGATTTTATCAGGCAGGGAGAGGAAATCCATGTCCAATCAATCATTAGTTAATTTACGTATTGATTTTGCATTTAAACAATTATTTGGTACATCGGGAAGCGAAGAAATTCTCATTACATTTTTGAACGCAATGTTAAAGAATTCGTTAGAATCACCGATTCAATCGCTTCAATTTGAAGACCCTCATTTGCATAGGGAACATGAAGAAGATAAATTATCAATTTTAGATGTCTCCGCAACATTAGACACGGGAACTAGGATTAACATTGAAATTCAAATGAATAATCATCACGACATTCTGAAACGTTCCCTTTATTATTGGAGTAGATTGTATGCATCTCAATTAAAAAAAGGGAAGCCATATAGTTCCCTTCATAAAACCATTACCATTAATTTATTGAACTTCTCCATGTTTAAAGAATATGAAGATTTTCATACGACGGGGAAACTGTGGAATATACAACAGCAGCAACTCCTAAGTGACGATATCGAAATTCATATCGTTGAAATTCCAAAATTGCTACAGCAGTGGCGTGAGGAAAAAGTAAACCCATGGGAGGATTCGTTTGTTCGTTGGTTATTATTGTTACCAGCCAATGAAGATGAGCATTTAACACATACATTGGAGGCGATTGCGATGAATCAGGATCCAATTTTACAAAAGGCGATGGATAAATGGGAACATATGAGTCAAGATGCTTCTTTTCGTAAAGAGTATGAAGCAAGGGAAAAAGCTTTGATGGATGAAGCGGCCGGTATTGCACATGCATTAAATAAAGGGATTCAACAGGGAAAACGTCAAATGATTCTCGGTATGCATCGATTACAAATCCCAATAGAAACCATTGCACAAGCAAGTGAACTAACGATTGAAGAAGTAAAGAAAATCATAGAGCAAGCATAAAAGAGGCGGTCTTTGGACTGTCTCTTTTTACGAAAAAACACAACAAAGACAGCTATGCCAGACTGTCTTTGTTGTGTATGTGATTTTGCAAGTGTTTGTACGTATATATCATATCAAAATAGCTTCTACCATACAAAAGAAAAGCCTATATGTATAATCTGTGACTGTATCTTTTCTCTGCGTAAACTCACTATATGTAGCAACTATCCCTTACAGATTGCTCTTCATTTCGCAGTATACCTTAACTTGTGGTGAAAATACATACGTTTTACACTAACCCCTTGAATGCCCCCCTGGCTCACGATGATGTCCGCCACCATTTCCATGTGCATACAATTCAGCGGGCACGTCAATATGATGACCTGTATTTCCATGAGCAGATTTAGAACCTCCACCATTTCCATGTTGACTCATATACCCTGTATTCCCATCTGCACTTCCAAAAAGTATGTAATTCATTGTGATTTCCTCCCTTTCTAAATTATATCTTCATACTAGCATAGTCCCCCAAAGTGAAACATGTGAATTTATACAGAAAATGCAAAAAATTAAATTTAATGTTTGTAATTTGAATAATTACATAATATTGTGAATTTGTAAGTAATTGATTATGTCTTTTTTATAGGAATATAGATATTCACTTTATATACATAAGGGAGGAAAATGTATGGGATATATAATTTGTATTGTTTTTATTTTAATATCAGGCAGTATGGCGTACTTTTTTTATAAAAAAACAACTGCATTACACACAGAAAAACAAATGATGTTGCAAGAACATCAACTGGAAAAAAACGATATCATTCATCATCTTGAACAACAAAAAAACGATATAGAACATGATCTCAAACAAGAAAATCAAAACCTAGAAGTAGCGTATAAAAATATTCTAATACAAGAAAAAGAGAAATACGAAATTGAAGTGGCAGAAATACAAGAAAGCATAAATGAACTAAATAATTATATTGAGGATATTCAAAAATATTCTCGGAATTCAGGTGAGATCATTACTCATCAAATTTTAAGTGAATTAAAAAGAACATGGGTTTCGAACGGGGCATTATCCGAAACGGATATGTATATTATTCCTAATGTATTTATTCCTTTTACGTATAATGGCAAAGTGAGAACACGACAAATTGACCACCTCATTTTATTACCAGTAGGAATTTATGTTGTAGAAACAAAGTACTGGCGAGGTAAAATTATCCATGGGTTAACAAAAAAAAGTGCAAAAGATTTTTCATTTTTACTTGATATGATTCCAAATAGCAAAAAAGATGCCCAAACTCTAGTATTTATTCCTTCTCAGTCGACTGATGAAACAGGTAAATTAGTAAATACAATTCAAGTTCGTTCTTATGGAGAACCGACTGACCAAGCTTCTAAAACCGCTGTCACATTAAATGAGTATTTGAATACCCAATTATCTTGGAAAGTTCCCTATATAACACCTGTGGTATATTTTGGTTATCCTAACCAAGGTAACAATGGGTTAATTGAATTAGCCAATGAAAATAAAGTAAATAGGTTCAATACCGCCGATCAATTGCAAAATTTTTTTAGGCAAGAATTGGTCAAATCACCTAAATTGAATACTGTACAGTTACAAGAAATTAAATCTATTGTCGAACAGGTGAATTACCTAGAATCCGCAAGCCATGCTGAAAAATTAATCTCTAAACAACAAATAAATGGATAAAATCATAAATCGGGGCTGATTTAGGTTCTGGTGCAAACATTTTTTGAAGTTATAAAGAAGTGAAGAGATTCCTAACGGAATCCGCTTTTATACTGGAATACCGAATAGTTGATGAATGAGGTTCACTTGATTTTGGACAGACGAGAGGTTTGTCCTTTTTTCATCATATGCATGGCTTCAACACCTCTCAATATAGAAGTTGCCGTTTTAAATGACTTGAATCCCAACATAGAACGCACGCGTTTCTTAATAAAACGATGATCTTGTTCCACTATATTATTGAGATATCTAACTTGCCTTAGTTGTATGCCTTCAGGCATATGTTTCTCTTCTTTTAACTCTTGAATCGCTACAAGGTAGGCAGGGTTCTTATCTACTGTTATCACAAGGGGTTTAGACACGTACGAAAAAGCCAAGGCTTTCTTGAAAAAGCGCTTGGCTGCTTGTTTATCTCTTGATTTACTTAGATAAAAATCAATGGTGTTCCCTTCGGAATCTAAAGCACGATATAAATATATCCATTGACCCTTTACTTTGATATAGGTTTCATCGACCCTCCATGAGTCATTTGTTGATTTAAGATGATATCGTACTTTCTCTTCTAATTGAGGTCCATATTGATGAACCCAGCGCATAATGGTTGTGTGAGCGATTGATACTCCTCGTTCTTCCATCATTTCCACCAGGTTACGAAAGCTCAAATTGTACCGCAGGTACCATCTTACTGTTAATAAGATCAGTTCAGGCTGATAATGTTTCCACTTGAATAGATTTTTCTTTTCCATACCAATCACATCCTTTTTTAAAGTACTAGTATCAGTATTTCCAAGTTTGATAGACATTTTTCATATACTTCAAAGTTTTTGCACCAGAACCCAGAATCCTTATAATAAGGATTCTATTTTTTTGCATTAAATTTCTACAAACAAAAAAAGATAAGATCGGAGAATACGATCTTATCTTCAGCACAAGGAGTAAACATAAGTGATAACCATCACATTTTTATTATACTTTAATTTTTGTTAATTTTGAATATTAAAACCATAATTTACAAGTATATCTATATTGAGAATTTTAATACAAATTTAGTTGTGAATATTTTCAAATCCCTCACAACATTGACTTTATTCCCATTCCATTAATATACTCAAAATCATGAAGAAAAGTATACATTCAAAATACAATAAACAAAGTGCTTTAGAGTTCCATTAGTGAAATTCAAGTCCATCGACATACATACGATGCGGCAACCACTCGGTTACTTATTTTATAAACAAACAAAAGATATGACGGTTCAATCTAATAATCATTCCATTCAAGATTAATTTTTTTAAGTTATACTTTTATTCTAGTATATTGAAAAAATGAGATATAATATTAAAATAAGTAAAATAAAGGAGAGGGTATTATTGGTTTTATATATAGTTTATGGGATGTTAGGGATTATTTTTATATTTGGAGCATGGAAATCTATTAGAGCCTTTTTTGATCAAAAAAAGGATCAAAGTATTTCTTACCTGATTATAACAGTAGGAATTAATCTTATAATTGCTTCATTTGGTGGGAAATTAATTGATAAAGTGCTTTCTTATTATACAGCAGTATCTGTAAATGCATCTAAAGAAGAAGTTTTAAAAAATATAGATAAAGTAAGTGACCTAAACATTCCTCAATTAGCTACAGGGAGTATTTTGCTCATACTTGGTATCTATCTTTTATATCGTTCAAATCAAAAATCTTATATTTTAAATATCAACGGTTACTTTGATAAAAGAATAGAAAATCAGGTTCTGGTGCAAACACTCCAAAACGCTTGTAAGTAACCTCCTAAACTTGGACATACTGATACTAGTACTCTAAAAAGGATGTGATTGGTATGGAAAAGCAAAATCTATTCAAGTGGAAACATTATCAACCGGATATTATTTTATTAACAGTGAGATGGTACCTACGGTACAACCTCAGTTTTCGTGATTTAGTCGAAATGATGGAAGAACGCGGGCTATCCCTTGCTCATACAACTATCATGCGATGGGTTCATCAATATGGTCCCGAATTAGATAAGCGCGTACGACGTCATCTTAAGTCAACCAATGATTCTTGGCGAGTCGATGAGACGTATGTGAAAGTCAAAGGTCAATGGATGTACCTATATCGTGCTGTTGATTCAAAAGGAAATACAATTGATTTTCATTTAAGCAAAACAAGAGATCATAGGGCTGCAAAGCGTTTTTTCAAGAAAGCTTTGCAGTCTTTTCATGTTTCAAAGCCCCGTGTGATTACAGTAGATAAAAACCCGGCCTATCCTATAGCGATTGAAGAGTTGAAGAAAGAGAAAAAGATGCCTGTAGGCATCCAAATAAGGCAGGTAAAATACCTTAATAACATTGTAGAGCAAGATCATCGTTTTATTAAAAAGAGAGTTCGTTCAATGTTAGGATTGAAATCTTTTCGTACAGCTAAATCTATTCTTTCAGGAATAGAAGCGATGCATATCATTAAAAAAGGCCAACTTATTTTACGGGACAAGTCTGTCCAAAATGAAATGAAGTTTATTCATCAACTATTCGGAATGGCTGCATAAGAATAGATTCCATTAGAAATCTATATACCTCTTTCAAATAAATGCAATCTTTGCACCAGAACCAGCTATAGTCTCTTTTATTTTATCTTTGCACCAGAACCAAAAATACACTTTTGCGAAGATCTTAACACCATGAATCTCAAAAACATAAGTGTGAGATTATTACTCGTACAGTTATTTTCTCTAGTACTGGACCTATTTATATCTTCCTCAAGGAGGCTGTTCTTACCTTGGTTTGTTGAAGATAGTTTCGGTTTACTTGGAATTTTCGTTACTACACCTTTATTATTATTTATTGGTGTAATTATGACATATCTTAAGAAAAGAAAAGGCCTTTGTATAACAAGAATGAGACAAACGATTCCTTTTAGTTATTATTGATTTATTAAAATAAAAATTGAGACAAAAAAAACAAGAAAGGTTGGCATTTTGCCAGCCTTTCTTGTTTACTACTTCATTCATTTTACAGATAAATATTTTGTTTTGGGATACTTAAAAATCTTCGCTTAATGAGCATGGGGCCAAGCTGAAAAAATATAGAATATCGTAAAAAATCAGAATTTTATACGATATTAATGAAAGACTTTTGTAACATTTATGAAAGACTTTTGAAAGGTATTTAAACTAAGATAAACTTCGGAACGTTAAATGCAGTTTAATAAATAGAAAAAATAGGGTAGCACAAAGTGAGGAGCACAATTATGAATGGAAAAGCAAAAAAAAGTATGCGAAAAGTCCTTCCTGTAGGGATTGCAATGGGGATTTTATTCAGCGCCAGCCCCGTAACAGAATATAAAGTGAAGGCAGATGTTGATACGTTCGGAACGATTGTTACAACATTTGGGAATATTTATGATGCGTTTTTAAAAGAGCCGTTTGTTAAGTTTTTAGAAGAAACCGATGCAAAATTCACTTATAATCGTGGGGTTGAAAACAGTGCTTACATAGCACCTACTTTCCAAAAAGGAGAGTTTGGTATTAGTGCGTTTGATTATTATAAAGATAAAAAATTTAGCAAGAAGGTTAAAATTGCTTACGCTGATGGAAAGGTTGAATATAAAACAATCAAGCATGGGGAACAAATGCGTATTAAGCAAGCTGGTACAATAGTAGACTTAACTCCTGATGAACCAGAATTATCTAAACATATTCTTTTGTATATTACACAAAAACAATTAGATGAAGGAAAAACAGGTGTTGCTCTTACAAACTGGCAAACCTTTTATCTAGAAAGTAGCAATGAAGGTCATTATACGAATTTAGCAGATAAATTTGTAAGACAAGCATTCCCAGGTGCTTATACTACAGGTGGTGTGCTTGCTATTGGTCAGAATTTTAAGGATCTTTTTAACCAACTACCAGAAGGTAAACGAAAATTAGGAACAGCTACTTCAGAGCCGGTAAGTAAAGATGTTCTTCGGAATTATCTCACAAGTGATTCTGAAGCTCTTGCAGATTTTAATAACCGTGTAGTAAATGTATTTGCAGAGACGAAATTGGGTCTAGATACACCTATTTCATTACCATTTATTACATTAAATGGTGGTGAGAATTATAAAATTATTCCTTATAAAAAAGGGTCGAATAAAGTGTTTGTAAGAAAAGGTTCACAATACCTTTCAGGAAAAGAAGGTAAGAATCTTCAATACTCTGATTCAATTGGTGATGATGAATTGTTTGAACTTGTTCAGATTGGAAATTCTCATCAGGGAGAATTTCAATTCCGTTTGAATAACAAAAATGGAGTAAGTTTGGCTGGTAATTTGTATACTTACCAATTTGGTACGGATTCGAGCTTCAAATCTGAAATTCGTTTCACTGCAAAAACCAACAATGAAATTCATAATTGGCTAAGAGAGTGGTATCCTGGTAAAGAAAATGAGAAACCGAAGTATGACGGAATACAGATAGTATCTGATGAATATGATCGTCATAAATTGCTTGCAAAAGATTCTTCTGGAAACGTGATAAAGAACAATTGGGTAACCGTTGCTGGCGTTCATTATTATGCAGGTTCCGATGGAGTCTTGTTGAAGGGTTGGCAGGATATCGAAGGTAAGACGTATTATTTTAAAGATGATTCTAGCATGTTAAAGGAAAATTCATGGGACACACCTATTAACAATAAGTTCTACAATTTTGATGATAACGGTGCTTTACAGCGATCAGCATGGACAAGTCACAGCGAAGGATATTCCGCATATTCTGATGCTTCCGGAGCGTTTGTTGAAGAAGGTCTACGAGAAATCGATGGTAAGATTTATTACTTCCAAAGTCGGGCGGGATCAACGAAAAAGGAGGTGCGTTTAGAAGATCAAAATATCGTGCTTCACTTTTCTGGTGATAAAGGCGCACTTGAGAAGGCTTCTAGTCTGGATGGAGGAGCGCTAAGTAATACTGGAACTTATATTAGTCTTGATGAGAAAAAGCTAGTGTTTGAAAAAGATGGTTCTATTAGAAAAAGTGGGGTCTCTAAAATCTTTTTTGATGACTTATTTGATACTACAAGGAAAAAACCTGTACTTGTATATTACAGCTTAGAAGAAGGGCCTTTCTATAGTGGTTGGAAGGAAATTGATGGTAAAAAATATTATTTCAATTCTGGAAAGAACTATAATTTTGACTATAATATAACTATTGACGAAAAAAAATATTACTTTAATAATGAGGGAGAAGTTCTACCGACAGATTTTATAGAAAAAGATGGAAAAAAATATTATTACAATGATAAAGGCGTCATGCAAACAGGTGGACAAAAAATAAATGGTTTTACGTTTTACTTCTCGGAAAATACTGAAACCCTCGGACAAATGCAGAGTAATACCTTTTTTAAGTATGATGGAAAATTGTATTTTGCGGGCTCTTGGGGGGCGGCTTTGCTAAACAAAGATGAGTATGTATGGGACGAGAAAACAGAAGCTGAATACTATGTTTACATTAACAACGAGGGGCATGTTGTTAAATATTGGAGAAAATAATAAATAATTTGCAAGTAAAAGGAGCTAAAAGGTTCCGTTGCAAAGTTTAAAAAAGTAGAAACAGATATTGATAAATAAGGAAAACTATTTAGGCAGTGACTAATAATTTGTGTAATTCCTTGTACGTTGAAAAACCGCAGTTTGACTGTAAACTGCGGTTTCATTTATATATAGCATGAATGGTTTCGATTCCTTTCAAGGTACGTGAAGCATGCGATTGAATTACGGGAGCACACCACTAAAACAGTGAAAGAAATATGCCAAATTACAGGTGTGAGTCAGGCCGCCCTGTATCGTAGATTAAAAGAACTTGAATAAAGTTCTTTTTTGATTTGTAATTAAATCCCAGAGTGGCCCCTCATACCCAGAATCGTTTCCGTACCCCTAATTCAAATTAGATGCGGAATGTATCAAGTACATTATCTTTTTCTTCTTTATTAATCCCGATGTATCTTAGTGTAATTTGTGGTGTACTATGATTCAATATTTCTTGTAACATAGCAATATCTTTTGTTTGCTTGTAAAACCAATATCCAAATGTTTTACGCATAGTATGAGTACCTAATGATTCTACTCCGGCAAAATCTCCGGCTTTTTGTAACTGTCGATAGGCTTGAATTTTACTAATGGGTTTATCACCTTTTCGAGAAGGAAATAACCAGGTACTTTTTAGACTTTCAGCGTATGGAAATACTTCCTCAAAAATCGATGTAATATTTATGATACGCTCCTTTTTTGTTTTTCCTTCTTTAACGGTTCTGGTGCAAAGATTGCATTTATTTGAAAGAGGTATATAGATTTCTAATGGAATCTATTCTTATGCAGCCATTCCGAATAGTTGATGAATAAACTTCATTTCATTTTGGACAGACTTGTCCCGTAAAATAAGTTGGCCTTTTTTAATGATATGCATCGCTTCTATTCCTGAAAGAATAGATTTAGCTGTACGAAAAGATTTCAATCCTAACATTGAACGAACTCTCTTTTTAATAAAACGATGATCTTGCTCTACAATGTTATTAAGGTATTTTACCTGCCTTATTTGGATGCCTACAGGCATCTTTTTCTCTTTCTTCAACTCTTCAATCGCTATAGGATAGGCCGGGTTTTTATCTACTGTAATCACACGGGGCTTTGAAACATGAAAAGACTGCAAAGCTTTCTTGAAAAAACGCTTTGCAGCCCTATGATCTCTTGTTTTGCTTAAATGAAAATCAATTGTATTTCCTTTTGAATCAACAGCACGATATAGGTACATCCATTGACCTTTGACTTTCACATACGTCTCATCGACTCGCCAAGAATCATTGGTTGACTTAAGATGACGTCGTACGCGCTTATCTAATTCGGGACCATATTGATGAACCCATCGCATGATAGTTGTATGAGCAAGGGATAGCCCGCGTTCTTCCATCATTTCGACTAAATCACGAAAACTGAGGTTGTACCGTAGGTACCATCTCACTGTTAATAAAATAATATCCGGTTGATAATGTTTCCACTTGAATAGATTTTGCTTTTCCATACCAATCACATCCTTTTTAGAGTACTAGTATCAGTATGTCCAAGTTTAGGAGGTTACTTACAAGCGTTTTGGAGTGTTTGCACCAGAACCTCTTTAACTTTAAATTCTTTCCGCTTTTTTCGCTTTAATTTTAAAATCTCATTCGTTTCCATTTTAAGTAAGTCACTTACACGTAATCCAGTATTAATCCCAAGTAGGAATAAAATGTAATCACGATCTGAACAATGACGTTTAAGAGACCATTTCATATCTTCGAGCTGTTCTATGCTCCGAATTGGTTGTACATCAATTAAATGTTGCTTTTTATTTATCTACTTTTCAATCCCTTTACTTTCAGTGATTTGAATGTATACTTTTTTGTCTGTTTTTATAATATCAATGAAATTAGATGAAAGTCATTGTTTAAGGGGAAACGAAAGTAAACTGTTGGCTAAAAGTTTACTTTCGATATTTTAAACATTTACAACTAAATTTGTAATAAATTTCTCAATATAGATATGACTGTTAAGTATCGTTTTATTATTGAAAATTAACAAAAATATACTATTATAAAATTAAGATGGTTTTTGCCTTTGTTTTTCCCTTATGCTAGAGATAAGATCATACTCTTCGATCTTATCTTTTTTATTTGTGGATTTGTAACAAAAAAAGAATCCTTTAAAATAAAGAGATCCAAGTAAAGAAAAAGTACACATATTATTGTTAGCGTGAGGTAGAGAATGAACTGATTCTGTTATTCATCTTGGCCGAGCGTCTTTAAAACCAATGAAAGACTTTTGTAACATTTTTGAAAGACTTTTGAAAGATATTTAAAGTAAGATAAGCTTATCGCTAATGTATATGCAAAACACTCCATATTTTATTTTTATAATGCAAGATGTGTTAGAAAAATAAAATTGATCAAACCAAGCTTCCCCAAAGCTTCTTTGAAATAAACAAAACCCGCAGAAAACATTCTTGTTCTCTGTGGGTTTTGTTTATTTTATTTTTTTCTTGAAACAAGTGTTGTTTTATCATAGAAGCGATACCGCCAGCATTTCGGAAAAAAACCACGTTAAGCAAAAAATAAAATAAGCTGCCCATATGGACAGCTCATTTACATAATTATCGTTATCAGAAGTTGTTAAGTCCATTTTTTACAGGTGGTCCCAATATTGTGTGTTATGTATTCAAGCACCTTCACCAATAAAGATACCCCTTATCTTCATTATTCCATGTAGAAAGCAGCAAACCCCTACGTCGTGCTACTGGGAGAACTATGATTTAGCTATATTCCTTTTCTTTTTCTCCAAAACAAATACAACGAATAAAACAGTTAAGAAAATAAGACCTGAGAGAACTTTGATTGATGTATGTGAAACAAGTACTAGATCTTTAAGAAAACTAATACAAGCTACAATAAGCAATACCCAATGACCATTCTTGGCAATCAATTTCATCAATATTTTTCACTCCATTTCATCACCTTAGGTATCCATATTATACCAAAAAGAAAGTAACTTAATATGAATTTCTTTTCTGCATGTCGTATTCATGTCAGGTTAACATAACGCCTCATTATCGGTAGCAAGGACAAGGAGGAACACTACTCTCACAAGGGAACCTCCTTTTTTTGTTTTATGGATCTATGCATTTTTTTATACATTCCTATCCTGGCGCGGTTTTAGGGTTCTCATTTGTTACTGGATTAGCCAAAAAATTGTATAAAATCTTACATACTCATAGCGTGGGGTTTTTCCGAAATGCTGGCGGTACCCCATGTATAAATGTATTTGTTATTGGGATTCACATATGTATCCACACCGAAAACCAAGAAGATGATCGAAATTAATTCTGGACATTATTTAATCGGCAATGTAATATGAAATTGACTTCACGTGAAGTTAACTTCATATTGCGAGGTGATTTATTTGAAAAATAGATTTAAAGAGCTTTATTTATGTTCGTTTCTAATTATTGCAATGGGTTTTTTTGAAATATTTTTTAATCATACTAGAGCTGATTTTAGTGAGGGATTTTACTCAGGTAATTTAAAGATACTTACAGGAATAATTTTTTTAATTTTTGCTTTAGTTTCTCAAAGTAAATATAAGGCTAATCGTAAACAGTTAGAAAGAGAGCAATCAATGGAATATGATGAGCGAGATGATCTAATAGAAGGAAAAGCTTCTCAACTTACCATGAGTATTCTAATGGTTATGATCATTCTTATGATGTTTCTTACGAAATGGATTACAATTTCAATTGATATTGGGCTAATTCTCATTATAATATGTTGTCTAATTACGAAAAAATTAGCTGAAAAATATTATAATAGTTTTCTTTGAGTAGGAGATTTCTATGAAAAATAGAATAAAAGAGTTGCGTTTAAAACATGAAATAACACAACAAGAATTAGCTGATAAAGTATTTGTTTCTTCAAGAACTATTATTTCGTTAGAAAAACAAAAGTATAATCCATCTGTTTTACTGGCATATAGAATATCTGTGGTTTTTAATCTATCGATTGAAGAAGTTTTTATATTTGAAGAAGATGACTACTAGTAATATTTAAAAAATAATAAAGCAAAATATAAATAATGAATAGAGGTATATATGTTATGATGTTAAAACTATTTATAATACTTTTGGGATTAGTCTTAATAGTATGGGGTACATATAGAATGAAAAAAGATGATGCATTCGTAGGAAAAACCCAAACAAGAAAAAATATTTTCAATCTGTTTATTTTTGGAGAGGCTTCTGGACTAGGACAATTATTAGGTGGAATTCTGCTTGTCATTTTAGTAATTGTATCCTTTATAATTAAATAATTTTTAAATAAGAGGAGCTAAGATCTATGGTTTAGCTCCTTTTGTTGTGATAAAGTTTTTAAGCAAGAACGCAAATGAATATAAATTTTATATTAATCGTTAGTAAAATAAAAATACTAACAATTAGAAAAAACATTTTACAATATTATATGTGAATCAGAAAAAGATTTCGTTTATTATTGATAAAGGAACAGAGGAGATTTTAAGTATGAAAACAAGAATTGCAATTATAGAAGATGAAGATAATATCCGTGAAATATGCAAACGGTACTTAGAAAGAGAAGGATATGAAGTATACACCGCTGTAGACGGAGAAGAAGGTTGGAATTTATTTCAGCAATATCAACCAGATCTAATTGTTTTAGATTTGATGATGCCGAAAAAAGATGGATGGGAACTATGTGAGGAAATTCGCCTACACTCTAATGTTCCTATTATTATGTTGACTGCTAGGGGCGAAGAAAGAGATCGAATTTTGGGCTTAACAATAGGCGCGGATGATTATGTAACAAAGCCGTTTTCACCTCGTGAATTAGTATTAAGGGTACAAATTGTATTACGAAGAGGCAATCAAGCAATAATACAAATACAAGAACCAGTATCAGAAATAATAAGATTCCTAGATTTAGAGATTCATTCAACCAAAAGACGGGTATTTGTTTGTGGGCATGAAATTGAGTTAACAGCGAAAGAATTTGAGGTACTTCATACTATGGCAAAACATCCAAGACAAGTATTTTCAAGATCTCAACTTCTTGAAAAAATTTGGGGTTTTGAGTATGAAGGGTGCACAAATACAGTAACAGTTTTAGTAAGTCGCCTACGTGAGAAATTAGAGAAACATACAACAAAGAATCGTTGGATTCATACAGTTTGGGGCATAGGTTATTGCTTTGAGACAGATGGAGCAAATGAAATATGAAGTTAAGGATTCAATTGTTATTGATGAATTTATTAAGTACGGGTATCATGTTAATCTCTATCTGGTATAGCGAAAGACAAATGTTACTTAGACCAGAACAGACACGGTTATTTACAGTAATCGTGATTGTAGCACTAATTATTTCAACGATTATATACTGGTTAATGACACGTCCGATTATGAAATCGATTCAGAATTTAATTGCATTAACCAAACAATTTAGTGATAGACATTTTGAAACGATGTACATAATAGGGAAAGAACCGGAAGAGTTTAAAGAATTGGCCACAGCTTTTCAAGAAATGGCAAAAAAATTAGAAGAAAGCTTTACTAAGTTAGAAAAAGGAGAAAAAGAACGTACTGAGCTGATTGCGAATATTTCACATGACTTACGAACTCCTCTTGCTAGCATACAATTGATGATAGAAGCGTTACAAGATGGTTTAATTGAAGATGCTGATATGAAAAATCAGTATCTAACGACAATTCTAAACGAAATACAACGATTAAGTGGATTAATTAATGACTTATTTGAGCTTTCTAAGTTAGAACTTGGACAAGAAGCATTTCATCCAAGTTTAAAACATGTAGATAGTATTCTATTAAAAGTAATAGATTCACATGCTATCCTATTGAAAGATAAAGAGATTGATTTGCAATTACGTGTTTCAGATACATTACCAAAACTTTGGATTATGCCATGTAAAATAGCACGAGTTATCAATAATTTGTTACATAATGCGATTGGACATTCTCCTACATATGGCACAATTGAGTTAATTGTAGAGGAAAATAAACAGAAACAGCAAATTATATTCACTTTGCGTGATGAGGGGAATGGGATTTCCTACGATGAACAACTACGTATATTTGAACGCTTTTTCAGAACAGATCCATCAAGAAGTTCACAATCTGGAGGATCTGGACTTGGACTCGCCATTGCAAAATCATTAGTGGAAATGCATAAAGGAGAAATTGGTGTTCGGAACCGTCCAGATGGTAAACAGGGATGTGAATTTTGGTTTACTCTTCCTGTTATGTCAGAAAAGAAATAATACAGTTGAAAGACTTAATTATCACTAATCATTGTATCTAAAATGAAAAACCTTTCAGACAATCTAAAGGATTTTTATTAACATAAACGGCTAAGATGTTAATCACGCAGATAGAGAAAAAGAATCCCTTATTTTTTGGGATTCTTTTTTGTTAAAGCTTGCTCACACAAATGATCTGCACATCAATTCATCTTTGAGATACAGATCATTTGTATGATAATTTTTATAAATAATTGCTGAATAATGAACTTACATAAATGCTTTTAAAAGTTCTTGAACGAATAGAATTAATCCATCTACAAATTTTAAAACTGCCACTGTGATTGCCATAATATTCCCGCCTCTTTCTTGGTGTTTAGATGTGGTACATCTTTATGCTTTCATTATAGTAAGCATTCGTAGAAATATTTAAAAATCCCGATATGCAAAATTACATATTTATATCCGTATTATTGAATAAAAGATCTATGAAGCCAATGAGCATGCAGGTTTTCCTTTTTGTTTATTCGTTTCATCAGAAAGGAAGTCAGACCTTTGAAAGACTTTTGTAACATTTATGAAAGAAAAATGAAAGATTTATTAGCTAGGATGAGGTTGGTCTACTAGTAGATGATGCGCGCAGATGATAAAACCAATAGTAAAAATAAGAAGGGATGCAGACATGTTTATGAAAAAAAAACTACCTATACTTACATTCTTAGCATTAATGTTTAGTTTAATCGTTACTGTTTTTCCTACTAATTCTGCTTATGCAGTTGAGGATGATCGTATACTTGATATTTATGGTGATCCAATTACCACAAATAAAGATTACATTCTAGTAGACAAATATTTGTGGGTGACAGGTATTCCTTTTGAAAAACGCGTAGCACCTGTAGGTCAGAATAGACTTGGAATAACTTATGAGAAGTTTGCGGGTTGGCATTATGCAATCCAATATAAAAACTCGTCTTATTACGGTGCTTCTGAAAAGCATAAGGATACAAAAGGTAATGAGTATTATGGTACACCTATCAATTTTGAAGTACCGGCTGGAGTAGAGAGTGATGGATATATAAGAAATAATACTCCAATTACAATGTTAATGTGGATCGGGGGACCAAATGCTGATGCAGGAGGAACAAAAAAATATGTAAATGCAGGCAATAGAAGCTGGATCTATTTTAGTGACCAATCAAGAAGCATTTTAACGGTTAAGAAAAAAAATTCGAAGGAAATAGATTTAGTAACAGGTAAAACGGATTATCTCAGAGATAAATTTGGTAGACCTACTGATTGGTATAATGCGGATAAACAGCAATCTAGTTATGGAGTTATAACAACTTTCCAGCTAGAGACTTCAGAGCAACCATTTGCAAATCAAGATAAATTGTGGGGAATATCTGCGCCTGAAGACTACGCTGGCTATGAATTAGTACCTTTACAATAAAGCATCTATTAAGTCTATCTAACTTACGCATTGTTCAATATATTATGCTAAAAAGTTGCAATAAAAGCATATGAAGAAAATTTAGATTATACATCAAATGGAGGAATATTTATGAAAAGAAAAATTTTAGCTATAGCTTCTGTAATTGCTTTAACAGCTCCTATCCAAAGTGTGGCGTTTGCACATGAAAATTGCCACCAAGATTCACCAATTGCTCTAAAGTGGTCAGCAGAATCTATACATAATGAAGGCGTAAGTTCTCATTTATGGATTGTAAACAAAGCTATTGATATTATGTCCCAAAATACGACTGTGGTGAAGCAAAATGAGACAGCTCTATTAAATGAATGGCGTACAGATCTAGAGAAAGGCATTTACTCTGCGGATTATCAAAACCCATACTATGATAATTCCACATTCGCTTCACACTTCTATGATCCTGATTCAGGAAAAACGTACATTCCATTTGCTAAACAAGCAAAGCAAACAGGAGCGAAATACTTTAAATTAGCTGGAGAAGCTTATCAAAATAAAGATATGAAAAATGCATTCTTTTATTTAGGATTATCACTTCATTATTTAGGGGATGTCAACCAACCAATGCATGCAGCAAACTTTACTAACATTTCGCATCCATTTGGCTTCCACTCAAAATATGAAAACTTCGTTGATACAGTGAAAGACAATTATAGAGTAACAGATGGAAATGGCTATTGGAATTGGCAAAGTACAAATCCAGAAGATTGGGTTCATGCATCAGCATCAGCAGCAAAAGCTGATTTCCCATCAATTGTTAATGATAATACGAAAAGTTGGTTCCTAAAAGCAGCGGTATCACAAGACTCTGCTGAAAAATGGCGTGCTGAAGTAACACCGGTAACAGGAAAACGTTTAATGGAAGCACAGCGTATTACAGCAGGATATATCCATTTATGGTTTGATACGTACGTGAATAACAAATAACAAATATATTTACACATGACAAAAGTTATTTATGCTATAAAGTGAAACTTCCAACGGTGGGGGAGCATTCCCCACCTATCTTCTTTATTTCTCTCTGAAACTTGATGTGGAAGTCTTACTGACCGTAAATAGCGGGATAAAGTAAAACGGAAACGACTATTGGGTTCAAGGGTCACCCTGAGAGTAAATACTATAATTTGAGTTCGATAAGTGTATTTTAGAAATTTCCAAGTTTTTCAAATCAATGAAAGACTTTTGTAACATTTAAGAAAGTAAATTGAAAGATTTATACAATAAGATGAATATATCGAAAGTGTTTCTATTTTAATGCGAAGTAAAAAGTATAAGCAATGTACAGTATAATTTCGCTTTTTATAATTTTATAGAAGTGATGAAAGAAAGGAAGAAATCTATGAATCATAAGAAAAAATTAATTCCAGCAGCATTAGCATTTGCTGTTCTAGCAAGTCCAGCCTTTTCTTTAAAGGCAGAAGCAAGTACAGTATCTTCAGCTTCTAGCGCAGTTACTTCTGTTGAAAAAGAAAATCCATCATTAAATCTTGAAGAGGGACAGGTATCCAAAGAAAATTCCATTGTAAATCAAGAATTTGATGCAAATTATATCAATAATAATATTATCAAAGCGAATTTTCCATCTGTTACACCACCACACATCAAGGAAGCAAAACCACTTCAATATGTGTATTTAGATTATTTTTATAAAAATGACAATAAAATCATTGGAAATTGGAGAAATAAAGAGCTAAAACATATGGATCCACCACCTAGATTTTATTACGACTTACAATTCATGGGGTATAGCCAATCTCAGATCGAAGAATATTTTGGAAGTACTTATGGAGAAGCTTTTGTAAAAGGACTTGTTCTGGAAACATTAGAAAACCTTTTTAACACTCGTTATGCGCAAGATCCATATGATCCCGATGTGCAAAAAATATTACAATCTAAATACTACGAAAAAAGTGAAGCTGAAGACTCATTTTGGTCGCCAGAATTTTTTGAAGGTGAAGGTGGCTTAAAAAGAGCCATTCTAGAGGAATTCGGAAAGAAAAGTTTAGATGAGCTTGGAATCCAAGTCATTTGGGGTGACAATAATTGGGGCGCTGAAAAGGCTGTAACAATTGGTTATTCAGCGAAGACACCATTTAACCCATTAAAAGATGCTGTATTAACTGAAAAGAAATATCTGAAGAAAGTTCCTGGTGGATCAGCATCCATTCCAGCTAAAAATACAGGATATGAAGTAACGTTTGACATCAAAACAGGGATGACGAATGAACAATCACAATCATTTGCTCACACTGTAGGTGTAAACGCCGGTTTTGGTATTGAAGATATTTTTGAAGTTGGAGCAAGTTATGAGTTCCAAAGTACATTTGGTACAAGCATCTCATTAAGTGAAGAACAAACGGTATCACGTAAATTTAGCCTTACTAACGATTCGGATCGAACAATTACAGCTGCATTATACCAAGTTACAGCTGAATATAGCTTAAAACCAGGTTCTGCAGTTGCTGGAGTTGCAAATAAAACAATCAATTCACCTTTTGCACAGTTCTGGCAAGGTGGTCATTATTGGGATACAGCTACGACAGTTAAACCGTCATCTACTTCAACAGGTGCAATTAAAACAGATGATTTAAAATTAGTTCGCTCAGATGTATTAGAAAAATAAAATTAATCAAAACGAGTTTCCCCCAAGCTCCTTTAAAACAATAAAAATGAGAGCATGTTTTGAAAAAAGATTACTCAAAACATGCTCTTCATATTTGTTTTTATATCAAAATTAAGTGCCCCTTGTAGTTCCATTCCTTTTGTCTAAATAAATTTAAAAACATATTGTTAGGGGTCACCATACATGCCTATCAACTTAAGAATGTCATTGAAATGTACCAATAGATTCTAGTGCAGCAAAATAAATTGTGCTATGATGTGAGCAAATATAAAGCTATCTAACGGAGGGATTCACATGCCGCATGTTGTATTTCGTGGAATTACTACTGAACAATTAAAACGCATAAGCAAGCCATTAGTAGAAGAACTCGCAGGAATTTGCGAGTGTGGTACGGATAATTTTACGTTGGAACTACCAAGTTCTACGTTTGTATTCAATGGAGAAGAAATAGAAGTGTTTCCTCTTATTGAAGTGAAATGGTTCGAGCGTGGACAGGAAATTCGTGATCGATTTGCCAAGGCCATTACTACATATATAATGGATTTTGGACTTCCAGAAGTAGAGGTTGTATTTACGATTTTCACAGAATCAGCGTATTATATTAACGGGAAGCATTGTGCAAGTTAGAGCTATTTGAAAAATTTTTGTAACATTTATTAGGGGTAGCGCCACAGGCCCATCAACTTAAGAATTTTATAACACCTCAAAACAAAAAAATTGTACATTTTCACATGAAGATGTCAATTTTCTCGTTTTGGGGGTATTTGTATTTCTTAGCTTGATAGCGATGTGGCGGTACCCCATATCCATCAACTTAAGAATTTTATAACGCCCCCAAAACAAAAAATGTACATTTTTACCTGGAGATGTCAAATTTCTCGTTTTGGGGGTATTTGCTTTTCTTAGCTTGATGAGCATGTATGGTGACCCCTACTGGAAGATATCATTACAGTTAGGTTGCGATTCAACCATGTTAGGAAAAGAGCTAAAGAAACGTGGACTGTATCGTAAATTTCACAAGGATATCAAACAAGATGATTATATATAAAAAGCTTTGCGAGATTTTCCGCAAAGCTTTTGTAATGCCGATACAAAGCTTCCGCTTCTTCTTTTGTTTGACAAGTGATGATAAAATCATCTGCGTAACGAACCATTGCCTTTGTGCATTTGACATGAATATTATAGGTAGTACCTTGTCTTTTTGTGTTACTCTTACTGTATTTAATACCGAGCTCTTTCTCCATACCATGTAAAGCGATATTAGCCAAGAGAGGTGAAATCACTCCTCCTTGAGGAGAACCCGATGTTGTAGGATGAAACACTTCATTATCTACATACCCGGATGTTAACCATCTTCTAACAACCTCTTTTGCTGGGAAGTTTTGAATTTTCTCTAAGATATGGTCATGGTTTAAATTATCGAAACATCCGGCAAAATCTCCTTCAAATACCCAAACTTTTTTACTTTTGGAGTTTAGTTTGTTAAAGATATTCGCTATGGCATCATGTGCACTACGCTTCGGACGGAATCCGTACGAAATGGATTCGAATTCTGCCTCCCACTCTGGTTCCAGAGCGTTTTTGGCGATATTTTGCCAAATTCTATCCTTAACTGTTGGAATGCCCAACGGGCGTAATTTCCCATTTTTCTTTGGAATGTGTATGCGCTTTACTGCTCTTGGACGATGTGATGAAATATTTTGGTGGCTCATTTTCTGAAACAATGCCATCCTAGACCTAGGTGTCAATATACGTTCTCCATCGATACCCGCTGTGCGCTTCCCACGGTTTATTTGTGTAACTCTTTTAATTGATAACAATAGATTCGCTTTGCTTCGAAGTATAAGGCGTTGTAATTTTCTCACTCTTCTACTTTGATTTTGGTGTTTGGCACGAAAAATTCGTTGTCGTAACTTCCTTACATACCTTTCGATTTCTTTCCACTGGATTGTAAACCAATCTGTAAGTGAAGGAATAGCCGACGCCTTGTGAGCTGTATCCATAACTAGATTCCTTCCTTTCCGCAAAAGTTTCTTTCCGCTTTTTTTCGTGTTGAAGACCTGTTGGAAGTCTGCACCCTTTCGGGTTGCATCATTAAGTTTTTTTTTTCCTTGAATGCTATTCGCACAGTTATGAGTTCCTGTTATCTTTCGACTTTGCGACTTTCGCTTTTTCCAACATCCCATACCCTCTATAACGTCATTCTGCCTTACGACATCCTTACTATACAACGTACAGATTATATAGGGCTTACCAAGTTCCACTTCTAATAGATACGATGAGGGAAGGTATCTTCTACTACTCCGGCGGATATGTAGGTTGTCCCTCAGCGGCATACAAAGTCCACTTTTCTCATCCGCAATCCCAATGTATCAACGTCTTTCATTAGGTTCATAGTAACGAAGCTTAAGAAAATTCACTGTCGTTTACCTTTCTCATCTTTCCCTAGCACGGATTGAATGTACGTTCATCGCTTCCTTATGCATCCCCTCATGCAACCAACCCTGCCATTACTAGCAACGCTGTTTCGGGTGGAAATATTCTTGACAACTAGAATAGCGTATCCCTATGGATACGCACTATTATGAAGCGACTTCTTGTCGCGCCTGTATCTCTATATTCACTTGCGTGCCATTGTCTAATGTTGCTAATAAGTCTAATATGGATAACTTATCATCTTCATAAGATTTATGAAGATGTGGATCTTCTAGTTGTAGAGATACAATAGGTACATCTAAAGATTCTTCTAGGATAGCGTTTAGAAATCCAGTTAAAATCTCTTCGTTCCGAATAACTGTTTAAAAGCGAAATCAATACGTAAATTTACTAATTTTGTGGACATGGGTTTCCTCTCCCTGTCTTTCTATTCTTCTTACTATTTTATAATGTAATTCTTTATATAAGCAAATTCATCTTTTTCAGTTTATTTATTTTTTCGTATGTATCGGTAAAGCGTAGCCTGACTAATACCTGTCATGTTTACAATTTCTTGTATGCTATATTCTTTAGAATCATATAACTTTAATGCCCTTTGAATGAAGCTATCCTTAACACGAGGACGTCCACCGACTCTCCCCCTTGCTCTTGCACTTTCAAGTCCCTCTTGAGTACGTTGAGAAATTAAGTCTCTTTCAAACTGGCTGAATGCTTGAAATACTGTTAACATCAATTTTCCTTGAGGTGTATTAGTATCAAATTGCTCTTTGATACTAATTAGCTTAACTCCCTTATTCTCAAAAAAATCAACAAGTTCAATTAAATCTTTGGTACTTCTTCCTAATCTAGAAAAGCTTTCAACAACTAATGTATCACCTGGTCTAATTTTATCTTTTAATCGAGCAAGCTCTGGACGATCACTTTTCGTACCTGTTACTTTTTCAGTTAAAATTTCAGTACAGTTATAATTTTGAAGCATGTCTAGTTGACGAATCAAATCTTGTTGTTGAGTACTTACCCTTGCGTAGCCATAAATGTATGAATTCATGAAATCACCTAACCTTTACAAGATAATTTTATCATAAAGGGTAGTTAAAGTTAATTTGATTTTGACAATAGTTTTGATAACACAGTTAAGCGATTTATAAAGATTAAATTTTGTTCATTTTACATTTATCAAAAACCATCGTTTTTGATAAATTCAAAAATTCTTTATGATAAGGATACTTTAACAGAAACTGGGCGTTTTTCTATGCTTATTATCTATTTTCTATAAATACTCATTTAAACTTAATTAGAAAACAATATAAAATTACAATTAATTAGTGTTAAAGAATCCAGAACCGTTATATGTTATAAACCCAAAAAAGGAACCCATTAAAGGATCCTCCTTTTTTATAGTGTTGATGACGTATTACCAAAAATATAGATAAAAAGATTCACAAAGCTCTTATTTATTTTTCTTTATCTTCCTTTGGATCTGAAATTTTAAAAATATTTTCGTAAGACATCCTCTTCAATTGTTCTTTCAAACTAATCTTGTTTTGCGGATTAGTAAAAACAGGACTCCCAGCTTTGTTTATTTTATTTTCATAATTAATTTTTGGCATATGGATTATTCTCTCCTTTTGGACTTCATATTCTTGTATTGTTTCGGGTTCATTTGAATTTACTCCTGCTATCAATAATATGTTTTTAGAGTTTTAGTGTATATTTTATGGTACTAGTTAAAAAGGTTTGTAGAAGTCGCTTAATTATAAGAAAGTCTATAAACCTAAAGAACAACTTTAAGAAAGAAGCAAACATGTACCTAAAGGGGTTCTGGTGCAAACATTTTTTGAAGATATAAAGAAGTGAAGGGATTCCTAACGGAATCCGCTTTTATACTGGAATACCGAATAGTTGATGAATGAGGTTCACCTGATTTTGGACAGACTTCCCCCCTTGAAAGGTTTGTCCTTTTTTCATCATATGTATGGCTTCAACACCTCTCAATATAGAAGTTGCCGTTTTAAATGACTTGAATCCCAACATAGAACGCACGCGTTTCTTAATAAAACGATGATCTTGTTCCACTATATTATTGAGATATCTAACTTGCCTTAGTTGTATGCCTTCAGGCATATGTTTCTCTTCTTTTAACTCTTGAATCGCTACAGGGTAGGCAGGGTTCTTATCTACTGTTATCACACGGGGGTTAGACACGTACGAAAAAGCCAAAGCTTTCTTGAAAAAGCGCTTGGCTGCTTGTTTATCTCTTGATTTACTTAGATAAAAATCAATGGTGTTCCCTTCGGAATCTACAGCACGATATAAATACATCCATTGACCCTTTACTTTGATATAGGTTTCATCAACTCTCCATGAGTCATTTGTTGATTTAAGATGATATCGTACTTTCTCTTCTAATTGGGGCCCATATTGATGAACCCAACGCATAATGGTTGTGTGAGCGATTGATACTCCTCGTTCTTCCATCATTTCCACCAGGTTACGAAAGCTCAAATTGTACCGCAGGTACCATCTTACTGTTAATAAGATCAGTTCAGGCTGATAATGTTTCCACTTGAATAGATTTTGCTTTTCCATACCAATCACATCCTTTTTTAAAGTACTAGTATCAGTATGTCCAAGTTTGATAGACCTTTTTCATATACTTCAAAGTTTTTGCACCAGAACTAATATTTGTTTGTATTCACTTAAAGGAATAGCACCAATGTTCATCAAGTTAATTTTACTTTTATAAATCATGTATATATGTATTATTAATAAAGAGGTGTAAAAATGGGAAAGAAGAGAATAGTATTTTTATTTTTAGGCTTTTTAATTCTTTTTGTTGTATTTTGGTATTCAAAAGGATACAGCGACAAATACATACAATGGGGTGATACAGTAAAGTCTGTTGATACAAATATACTTGAAAGAAATAATATTCCATATAAAGTTAAAAACAACAAAGTATATATCCCTGAAGATGCCTTTAACAAGGCTATAATGTGTTGTTCTTAGCTCCTCTGCACATTGTTTGGGGATGGGAGGCTTAATTGAAATAAAATTGTATATTAGAGGTAGCACCACATCCCCATCGACTTAAAAACTACCCTAAAACCAAAAAGAGTCCTAAATTAATAGGACTCTTTTTTTACTTTTCTCGAATACAAACTTTTGAATAGAAGTTTACTTTCAGTGATAGGAATAGCACAACATGCCCATCAACCTAATATTTTGGAGTACCTCCAAAAAATTCACCTTAGATACAACAAAAGAGCCTTACCTCTGTAGGTAAGGCTTCACTAGTATAGTTGTATATATTTACATAACAAATAAGAAACATAAAACATATAACACCAAGTAGAAGAAACCTAATATTCCGCCTATAGCTAGTACCTGTTTAACCCAGCTCTTGAATTTCAGATTACTGTCAATAATCGCTTGCACTCTTTCCATATTCGTTTCCTCCTATTAAGGAGAACCCTTAAAGACTCTCACCTCGCTATGGTACCATTAAAGAATGACTAATAGAGGTCTAATTTTTGTCTAAATGTATAACATTGCCCTATATGCAATATTGCATATGAAAATATATTGATATAATTATAAGTGCTTACTATAATAAAAGCATAAAGATAAATAACATCTTAGCAACAACAAAAGAGGAGGAAATACTATGGCAATCGCAATGGCAGTTTTAAAATTTGTAGGTGGAATCATTCCATTTGTACAAGAACTTTTAAAAGCAGTAATGTAAGTTCATTATCCCGCAATTATTTATAAAAATTATCATTTGTGTGAGCAAAGTTCCTTTAGCATTATGAAGGGACTTTTTTTAATTTCTACATACTTGAGGTTCCGTCACAACAACATCAAGTTAAAGCACTTTTAAAACATTAAAAAGTGCTTTTTATTTATTATAAATATGAAAGTAAACTTTTAGATAAAAGTTTACTTTCGGGTTTTGAATCATTTATAGCTAATTTTGTAATAAATTTCTCAATATAGATGCAACTTCTATTAATTTTTTATAAGTTGATGGGCATGTATGGTGACCCCATATAGATGATTTCGTTCTGTACAGTTCTGACAACTTAGTGCAGGCTATAAATCTTTACATGCTTGAAGATATGTACATATTCATTATTGAAGTTCTTAATATTAAAATGTATTATAAAAAAGCGCAACTTCTAATGCATGTAAATAGGACTATGAATTTCGAATAAATAAAATATTCCGAAGTAATATAGTTGCCGAAAAATGAGGTGGAATTAATAGAAACAGTACATATTAAATGGTATGGATCGTATAGTTTTAATGATTTTTATAATAGAGAAGAAGCTTTTAAGAAAGGAATATTTGCAATCTTTAGAGTATGTGCTGGAAAAGAAACATTTCTCTATATAGGAAAAGCCCAAGGACACTTTATACAAAAGATAAGGGAACTCCATAAGGAGTGGCTGTTTGATGCAAGCGAAATAAAGATTAGATTAGGAATAATAGAATTCCCTAATGGTGAAAGTTATTCTGAAAAGAAGATAGAAGAGGTTAAATCCCTTTTGATTTTACGGCATACCCCATCAGAAAACACCACACCTTCAGTATACTATAGAGGACGGTTTAATTTAAAAATTATAAATAAGGGAAGAAGGGGCTTAATTGTTAAAAAGCTTTCCCCAGAAGATCTAATATGGATATAAGTTGAATGGTTCTGGTGCAAATACTTAGGAAAGATATAAAGAGGCGAAAAGTTTCCTAGTGGAATCTAGTCTTAAGCAGCAATTCCAAACAACTTATGTATGAATCCAACTTCATTTTGAGCAGACTTCACCTGCGGGTGAAGTTGTCCTTTTTTCATCATATGCATGGCTTCAACGCCACTCAATATAAAAGTGGCCGTTTCATAAGACTTGAATCCTAATATTGAACTAATTAAAACGCTCATTGAATAAAACTTGAGTTTCTGAAAAATTTTCTCTCTCCCCCTTTTTCTAATATAAACTTTATTTAAATCTTTTTAGAAAATTATACCATTCAGTTTTCAGATATTATTAAATCTATAGTTAAATTAAGGTTATTTTAAGGAGTGTTGTCTAACCGAATGTCCATTTAGTTCAAATTCACGTTTAATGTGTAATTTTTATACAACAAAGAAAAAAGCACCTAATTTTATAGATACTTTATTGTATCTGATTAATTGTGTATCTAGTTGCAATTGCTATTTCTCCTAAAAGTAATATGCCAACTATTACTTCACCCGGTGTTGTCCAATTGAACATACTCTTCACCCCCTACTCTAATAATAGGGAGGAAAGATTACTGGTATTTTAAAATTCAATTATATTAATATTGATTTTAATTATATTTGTTACAAAGAAAAGAGAATCCATTTGGATTCTCTTTTCTTTGCATATTTACAACATGGAGAATATTTACATGAGACAACTCTTTCAAAACTTTATTAGGGGAAAGTTTTAAAAAATGTCTTTATAACAATACTTACATAAATTACATATATAGTAAATTGATAGATTTTATACTAATTATTCTTAATGTTTAATAAATTAAACTTTTGCCATACTAGGAGTACCCCAGCATTTCGAAAAAAACAAGCTAAGCAAATGTAGACAAGAAACAGCCAGATTTTACTCTGTTAAGAATAAGTCACCTCTTTTATATACAAAGGACGTAAGGATTGTAAATTGGTTAAATGTAATCCCTCAAAACTATATTACCCAAAGAAATTGATGTGTTCCCAATGTAGAGAGCCTAACCCTATCAAAAAAGAAGATCCCCATTCAAAAATAGAGAAAGTAAACGATCGTTTATAAAGGTATACCTTTACGGACATAACCTTGAACCTTATAAAATCAAGGTTTGTAACGTTTATAAACATGTCATAAAACATTTGTAAACGTTTATTAATCCTCAACAACCTTTATAAATTCCTTAGCGTACAATTTTCTTAAAATGATATGGTGACCCCTATAAAGAGATTAAGGTAGCTGATTCGGTTTGGCTATACAAAAAAGATGGTAGTTACAATTTACAAATTCAAAGCGCTTTAGATAGTTTGGTTACCAAATTAAAAGAAGATGGGCATAAGCTTTTAAGTGAGTATGTGAATAATTCGACCAAAATTTTAATTGACTTTGATTGCGGTCATGTCCCCCATTGGATAACACCGAACGACTACAAGAATGGGTACGGAGGTGCAAGGTGCGGTGGGACATCTTCAGTACAAGCAGAGGAAGAGTTAAAACGACTATTAGAAGGTAATGGTCACACACTTTTAAGCGAATATAAAACAGCCCAAATTCATGTATTAATTGACTTTAATTGTGAGCATGAACCGCATTGGATAAAGCCTTTTAACTATAAAACGGGGTTTCGCTGTCCTAAATGTAGTGGTAACTCTTCTGACCAAGCTAGAGAGAATTTTTATAAAGAAGTTGAAGAAGCAGGCTATACATTGTTAGATAGCTATAAAAATGCGCTTATTAAGGTTAAACTGGAATGTGATAAAGGGCATATTTTTTATACAAAACCTAATGCTTTTACTTCCGCCAAAACAAGGTGTATGACATGCTCAGGGAAAGACAAAAAACAAGCAGAAGAAGAATTAAGAAAATTGATGAAAGAAAATGGGCACGAACTGTTAAGCGAGTATATAAATACGGATACAAAAGCTCTAATAGACTTTAAATGTGGGCATGATCCACATTGGATGCAACCTTCTTCGTATAAACAAGGACAACGCTGTCCAATATGTAGGGAATCCAAAGGTGAGAGAGCAATACGGGAATATCTAGATGCTAACGGAATAGAGTATATACATCAATATAAGTTTCCAAACAACAACAAAGCGTATGATTTCTATTTACCAGTTGAAAAAACTATTGTAGAGGTACATGGACAACAACATTACGAAGAAGTAAAAATATTCCATCATCGTAGCCATAAAACATTTGAAGATGAGAAACGTAATGATTTACGCAAAGAGGTATTTGCTAAAGAAATGGGTTGCAGTTACATCGTGGTAAATTATCGTGAACACAAGCCCGAATTAGCTTTGCAAAGGTTTATAACAGCATACAACCAGTTAAAAGAGTCGAAAGTTTTTACATAATGTAATTTAAAAAGGAAAAGCTCTGTCCTGATAGGGCTTTTTTAATATTTTTCAGTATTATGTATATTTTATATCTGTTACATGATTAACTTTTATATATCGTACATTATCATATTGGTTCCTAATTCTTAATTCATTACAAATCATGTCGTAGTAATGAATATAACCCACTTCGGAATATATCTTGTTCTGTTTTTGGTATGAAATACTTACTTGCTTATTTTCAGCAAGTGCACAACAAACAATTTCATTTATAAGTTCTAATTTTTGTTCATCTAAAATAGGCATCGGTACTTCATTTTGTTTTTCATACAATTCATTTAATCCTTCAAACTGTTCTTTTATTGCTGAAAACGGGACCCATCGCATCATACCTCTATCAACCATGATCTTTATTCCTCCTTATGATTTATGTCCACCTATTTTTCCGTTTCTATCCCTTTGTGTAGCCCCTTTAATGTAGCTAATACCTCTCATGATTGAATTCTTACCATGTTTATGCCGTATACTATCCATTGTTTTTGCTAATTTCCTTTTAGTATCTTTTTGGGAAGTATCTTCGAACAATGACATTTGAATTGCATCATCCCTGGTCAAATTCTTTAGTGTAATGTGTATTTGGCGCACTGGATGACCCGAATGAAATTTTTTCAGTAAGTCTAAACAAGCGGCATAGACATCTTCCGTTAAGCAAGTTGGTTGATCCAAGGTAATTGCTCGTTTAAATCCTCCACCAATGTATTTGCTATAGCCTATAGAAAGCTCAACCGTACGACAACATTTATCTATAGATCGTAATCGAAAACAAGTCTCCTCAATTTGTTCTAGAAGGAGTAACTTTAATTTAGTTGGGCTGAAACAGTCCTCTAACAAGATTTGTCCTTTTGTAATAGAAGTACTTTTCGGAATGTATTTATTAGCGATCCGGCTCTCATCAATACCATATGAGAAGCGATTTAACTCTTCACCTTTTACTTTACCAAATCGCTTTATTAGATGTTCTTTAGGCGTTTTTGCAACATTCTTTAAGGAATATAGTCCCATACTGTGTAAAGCTTCCTGAGTCGCCGTACCAATTCCCCATACTTTTTGAAGGGGTTTGATTTCCCATAATTTCTTTGAAACATCTTCGTATGTCCATATAGCAATCCTAGAGTCTGAATGTTTACTTTCCACATCTAAAGCAACTTTGGAGAGAAATAGGTTAGGTGCAATTCCGATAGATGCAGTTATACCCGTTGTATCATATATCTCTTTTTGAATTCTTTTAGCAATTACAATTGGATCACGCCCGAAAAGATGCGCTGTTTGTTGAATGTCTAGAAAGCACTCATCTATTGAATAAACGTGTAGATCTTCAAGCGCTACATATTTTGTATAAATTTCCGTAATTTGATTTGAAATTTCAACATATCTTCTCATTGTTGCATTTACGACAATTATATTTGGATCTCTTGGTATTTCGTATAATCTGGTTGCTGTAGAAATACCTAATTTTTTAAGTTCAGGAGTCGCAGCCAACACAATAGATCCATTTCTATTCACATCCCCAACGACAGCTAATTTTACTTTCAGTGGATCTAAACCTCTCATAACACATGCACAACTCGCAAAAAATGAACAAAGGTCTATGCAAAAAATCATTCGATTCATGCATTTTGAGTAATCAAACATCATTTTACCCCCAAAAACAGAACGTTTGTTCTTATTATAAGCCTTTTGTTTTGGTTTATACAAACATTTTTTAATTAAAAATTTTGGTACGTGAAATTATTAAGGCGTGGCTTAATAACGAAGATCAACATCTCATGCTTAAGTCCTGTTTATCTCTTTACATGATAAAATGGTAAAATGGGCGACTTTTTAAAGCTATATATTGGAGGGAAAAGAATGAACTACATTGCTCACATCCGCGAAAGTGACAAGCAGGTACAAACTGTCGAAGAGCATTTGTTAGGTGTAAAAGAACTAGCTGAAACCTATGGAGAAAAAATCGGGATAAAACACTTAGCTGGTTTAGCAGGTATGCTCCATGATTTGGGTAAATACACCAATGGATTTAGAACATACATATTAGAAGCAGTAAATAACCCTGAATCTCCATCCAAAAGAGGAAGTGTTGATCATTCAACTGCAGGTGGAAAACTTTTATATCAATTCTTCCATACGGAAAATATTATTCCTTATAAAGGGATAATAGCTGAAATCGTAGGAAATGCCATTATTTCTCACCATGGGTACCTTCAAGATTTTTTAAACCCTGATTTAGAATCTGCCTATTTAAATCGAGTGCGAGATAAAGAATTGAGTGAATTTGATATGACAAAGCAATTCTTTTTTAAATATGTTATGAGCGAAATAGATTTTCATGAGTATGTTGACAAAGCCACTGTAGAACTAGACAGTTTTTTACTTAAAGAATCCCCCGAAAATGCTGAAAAACAATTAATGTTTTTAACTAAATTTATCTTTAGTACATTAATAGATGCCGATAGAACAAACACCCGACTATTTGAAGAAGAAAAAAGTATAGAATCCGTAATAAATTCTGACGAATTATTCAATAAATACTACGAAAGGCTCATGATAAAAATCAATTCATTTAAGAAACAGCAGAATGCAAATAACCCCATTAATATTCTAAGAGCAGAGATGTCAGATCAGTGTGATCAATTTGCTGAGAGGCCCTCAGGAATATATACATTATCTATTCCAACTGGTGGTGGTAAAACATTAGCAAGTTTAAGATATGCACTAAAACACGCCAAAATCCATAATAAAAAACGAATTATTTATGTTGTACCTTACACAACAATTATTGAGCAAAATGCGGAAGAAGTTCGAAAAATCTTAGAAGATGAAGCAAATATTTTAGAACATCATTCCAATATAGTTGAAGAAGTGAATGATAATGATGAAAGTGAAGACGGTATTATTAACGTACAACAAAAATTAAAACTAGCTAAAGATAATTGGGATTCGCCCATTATTTTTACAACCATGGTCCAGTTTCTAAATGTGTTTTACGCAAAAGGCAGTCGAAACACTAGAAGGCTTCATAATCTAAGTGATGCAATTATTATTTTTGATGAAGTACAAAAAGTTCCCATTTCATGCGTTTCATTATTTAATCAAGCATTGAATTTTTTAAAAATATATAGTTGTTCCAGTCTGGTTCTCTGTACTGCCACTCAACCCGCTTTGGACTTTGTAGAACAGAAGTTAGATATAAATACAGATTCTGAAATGATTAATAATCTCGATTATGTAATTGAATCATTTAAAAGAGTCGAAATCATTGATAAAGCAACTAATGAAACGTTTAATAATAATAAACTCTCAGCATTTATACAGACCAAAATTGAGGAAGTACAAAGTATCCTAATTATCTTAAATACAAAATCAGTTGTGAGAGATTTATATACACGATTACATAGTCAAGAATTAAATATTCCGATTTACCACTTAAGCACAACAATGTGTGCAGCCCATCGGCATAAAATTTTAGAAGAGATTAGGAAGCGCCTCAATGATGGAAAAAAAATCATTTGCATCAGCACACAGTTAATCGAAGCTGGTGTAGATGTGAGTTTTGAGTGTGTTATTCGATCCTTATCTGGGTTAGACTCTATAGCACAAGCTGCGGGAAGGTGTAATCGTCATGGAGAAAAGGGCATACAGGATGTTTACGTGATTGATTATGAAGAGGAAAACCTAAGTCGTTTAAAGGAGATTAAAATAGGAAAGAAAATTACGAAAAAAATTCTTACGGATTTGAAGCGTAACAACAAAAGTCACGGTGGTCATATTTTATCAAGAGAGGCTATGAAAAGATATTTTAAAGAATATTATACAGAATTTGAATCTGATCTAAAATACTTTATTCCGAAACTTAAAAGGAACATGACAGAGCTATTATCTGCGCCAAGAATAGAAAATAGCTATCGTCAAGCATATCTTCATAAACACGCCAAAAAGGAAATTCCATTATTTATTGTAAATAGCTACCGAACAGCAGCCGAACATTTCAACGTCATTGATAATCTAACCACTTCAGTTATTGTTCCATATGAAGAAGGAAAGGATATTATCGCCGAATTAAATGGCAGTAATTCCATTGAGGATCTAAGTCGATTATTACGAAAGGCACAGCAGTATACAGTTAATTTATTCAACTATGAAAAAGAACAATTAATTAAAAACGATGGACTTGTATACTATCTTGATGGAAAGATTTTAGCTTTGAAGGAAAGTGCTTATAATAATGAATATGGTTTGAATGTTCATAATGAGAGCGATTTTAAGACAGCAATATTTTAAAAACCTATCTTTGTTTGAGATAGGTTTTTAAATCATATACTATATCTTTCAGTCCACACTAATAATAGCGAAGATTTATTATAATATCTCTAATAGAATTCATAATTTTAGTATAATATATTATTTAAAATTATTGATATCGTTACATAGGAAAGGTATCATTAATTTATTAGAAAAATATAGAAAATACAAAGGGGAGAGAGAATCTTTGAGAAATTCTATTGAATTTGAAGTATTTGGTGATTACGCTCTTTTCACAGATCCCTTAATGAAATTGGGCGGGGAAAAGTTAACTTATCAAGTACCGACTTATCAAGCTATTAAAGGGATTGTGGAATCAATCTACTGGAAGCCAACTCTCCTAATGATTGTAGACAAAATAAGAATTATGAATGCGATTAAAATGGAATCAAAAGGTATTCGTCCAATTGAGTATGGTGGTGGAAATACACTCGCAAATTACACATATTTAAAGAATGTACGATATCAAGTCCAGGCTCATTTTATCTTTAATCCTCATCGACCAGATTTAGCTTTTGACCGTAACGAATTTAAGCATCATAACATCCTAAAGCGTTCACTTAAAGTTGGAGGACGGAGAGACATTTTTTTAGGAACGAGAGAATGTCAAGGATATGTGGAGCCTTGTGTTTTTGGTGAAGGAAAAGGCTTTTATGATAATTATGGTGGAGATATTCATTTAGGCACAATGGTTCATGGGCTCAATTATCCAGATGAAACAGGTAGAAATGAACTGGAAGTTCGATTATGGAATCCTGTAATAAAAGATGGAATCATTCAATTCATTCGACCGGAAGAATGTACACAAGTTCGTAAAATATCAAAGATGGAGCCAAAGGTTTTTGACCGTTCAAACGTTGAATCAGTTGAGGAGCTTATAAAACAATTAGAAGTAGGCGGTGAATAAATGAGTTGGCTATTAAATTTGTACGAGACGTATCAATCTAACATAGATCGAGTCGGTAAAATTGAAAAAAAATATAATGGGCAAGAATATACATTACTACCTATTTCTCATACCACTCAAACAGCTCATATCGAAGTTTCAATTACAGAAGATGGTGAATTTCACACCGCAGAAATTATTGATAAAATTGATGCCAATACATTAATTCCATGTACTGAAGACTCCGCAAACAGAGCCGGTTCAAAAGTAGCTCCTTATCCATTACATGATAAATTGAGTTATGTGGCAGGTGACTTTGTTACCTATGGGGGGAAAATCAAAAAAGAAGAACCTTTCTCAGCCTACATAAGACAATTAAAAAAATGGGCAGAATCTCCCTACGCTACAGATAAAGTAAAAAGTATCTATAATTATTTAAGCAAGAGACAGTTAATAAAAGATTTAGTCGAACAAAAAGTTTTGTATGTTGATGCAAATGGACAATTGATTGAAGCATGGGATGAAGAGGCTGAGGCATTCTTGGGTGAAAAACCCCCCATTTTTTCAACGGTTACAGGTAAGCAAGAAAGTGCTTTTATTAGGTTTAATGTGTATTCTCCGAATGAGATGCTGACAAACGTCTGGAAAGATCCCTTAATGTACGATTCTTTTATCAAATTTTATAATGATTTTTTGGGTAAAGATGATTATTGCTATGTGACAGGAAAAATAATGCCAAGTACAGACAAACATGCCAATAAAATCAGAAATGCAGGGGACAAGGCAAAATTGATTTCTGCAAATGATACAAGTGGATTTACATTTAGAGGTAGATTTCACAAGGCTAATGATGTCGCTAATATCAGTTACCATGTATCTCAAAAAGCGCATAATGCATTGAAATGGCTTATTAACAAGCAAGGAAAAATCGTTGATCAACGTGTATTTCTTGTCTGGGGCAATGATGCGGAAGATATTCCAGATCTTGTAGAAGACAGTTACAACATTTTTTCAATGGATGTAAGAGTAACGAAAAAGCGAGAAATTATGTCTTATACACATGAGCAATTTGCCAATGAAGTTGCTAAGGCGATTGATGGCTATAAAAATAATTTATCGTCCAGTGGCAATGTAAATATTCTCTTGCTTGATTCAGCGACGACAGGTAGATTAGCAGTTCTCTACTACCGTAATATAGATAAAAATCTTTATTTAGACAGATTAAAGAACTGGCATTCTACTTGTGTATGGGAACATCGCTATCGTAAAAATACAGATAATGAATTTGTAACATTTTATGGCGCACCATCAACGAAAGATATTGCATTTGCTGCTTATGGGCCAAAAGTAAACGAGAAAGTAGTTAAAGGTTTGATGGAGCGTATACTACCTTGTATTATAGACGAGAAAAAAATTCCATTCGACATCGTCAGAAGTGCCTTGCAGCGTGCATCAAACCCTCTATCAATGGAAAAATGGGAATGGGAAAAAACACTAAGCATTACATGTGCATTAATCAATACAATGGAGGGATATCAATTGGTACTAGATAAGGAAAATAATGATCGTGATTATCTATTCGGTCGTCTTCTTGCAATTGCGGATGTTTTGGAAAGAAATTCTTTAAATACAGGTGATCAACGTGCTACAAATGCTAGAAGATATATGAATTCCTTTTCTCAACATCCGGAAAGAACATGGAGGACAATTCAAGGGGCTCTACAACCATATCAAGCACGTTTAGGGGAGAAAGTTTGGTATTATAACAAATTAATTGATGAGGTTGGCTCAAAAATAAAAATCGAAGATTTCAATAATAAACCACTGTCTGGAAAATACTTGTTAGGCTTTTATAGTCAACGGCATGAATTGTATCAAAAAAAAGAAAAGAATGTTTCACTAAATGATGCAGTAAATAATGGAGAGGAGAATTGAAAATGAAAACTTTAGATCACAAAGTCGATTTTGCAGTTGTTCTATCAGTTACAAAGGCTAATCCAAATGGAGATCCTTTGAACGGGAATCGCCCAAGGCAAAATTATGATGGACATGGTGAAATCTCTGATGTAGCCATTAAAAGAAAGATTAGAAATCGTCTTCAGGATATGGAAGAATCAATTTTTGTTCAATCGAATGATAAGAAGGTAGACCATTTTAATAGTTTAAGGGAAAGAGCAGAAACAAATGTAGATTTAGTCAAAGCGTTAAAATCAAAAGAAAATCCTCATGAACAATTTGCTGCAATCGCATGTCAGGAGTGGATTGATGTAAGGAGCTTTGGACAAGTTTTTGCATTTAAAGGGGGAGCTGGAAAAGGTGTCTCTGTTGGAGTAAGAGGACCTGTTTCAATTCATACGGCAACTAGTGTTGATCGGATTGACATTACTAGTATGCAGATTACGAAAAGTGTAAATTCTGAGCCTGGGAAAGATAAAGGTTCAGATACGATGGGGATGAAGCATCGTGTTGATTTTGGAGTCTATGTTTTTTATGGCAGTATTAATACACAATTAGCAGAAAAGACAGGTTTTACTAACGAGGATGCGGAAAAAATTAAAAATGCACTGGTTACATTGTTTGAAAATGATGCGTCAGCAGCACGTCCTGAAGGAAGTATAGAAGTACATAAAGTTTGTTGGTGGGAGCATAATTCAAAACTTGGTCAGTACTCTTCTGCAAAAGTACACCGTTTACTGGATATTAAGCGGAACATTGACGAACCAAAAACAATTGATGACTATACCATCTTAGTACATGAATTAGATGGCTTAAAAGTTGCGATTATTGATGGGCTATAATGAAGAAAATAGTTATCTAATGTTATCTGGTATTCAACACTTTCAATTTTGCACGCCTCAATGGGCGTCGCACCTCTTATTGGTGCGGGGATTGAAATATCCGATCGTTGTCGATGAAGCCCCAACATTTAGTCGCACCTCTTGTGGGTGCGGGGATTGAAATATTTGTGTTCCAATACCATTTTTCATTAACGTAAGTCGTACCTCTTATAGGTGCGGGGATTGAAATCATGTAGGTAAAGGCTGTACAGGATTACCGCTCTCGTCGCACCTCTTATTGGTGCGGGGATTGAAATGCTAAAGCTGATTCTGCTGTTTCTTGGGATGCGAGTCGCACCTCTTATAGGTGCGTGGATTGAAATAACATCACTTTTGAAATTGTACTGCTGTACTTTTGTCGCACCTCTTATAGGTGCGTGGATTGAAATTGTTAGTACCAACTCAACATCTTGGGCCAAAACAAGTCGCACCTCTTGTAGGTACGTGGATTGAAATATAACAACAGAGGACGCAAAAGACACCGGCAATACGTCGCACCTCTTGTAGGTGCGTGGATTGAAATATAATACTTATGCGCTAATTGTTCTTGATATTCCTGTCGCACCTCTTGTTGGTGCGTGGATTGAAATGCACAGCAAGGCACAACTAGTTGGTAATGTAGTAGTCGCACCTCTTATAGGTGCGGGGATTGAAATAGATAACGCTCCATACGTTTTTTGAACACTAGAGATCGCACCTCTTGTTGGTGCGTGAATTGAAACCTATTTGAGATACCTACTGCTTGATATATAACATTTCATATTTCGACTCTTATCCTTCTCCTGCTCATCTTTCTAATTTTCTCGACGTTTATTCAAATAAAAATAAAAAAGCTGAATCCCTTCTCACAGAAGAGGTTTCAGCTTTTAATTTTTTAATCATATCCTTTGCAACAAGATGCAATTATATTTCAGCGTATCCGCATCTTGTAGCTATTACTATGAATGCTAGATTCCTCAAAATTATTCCATATTTTTTGATTTTCTCTATATTATTCTATGCCTTGTTTTAAAACATAATTCCATATTTATGAACAAAGGTTTAGTTTTATGGAATATTGTACAAGCGGTTCTGGTGCAAAAATGATTACGTAGATAATCCAACATGAATGTTATATTCTCATGAGAATGAGTTGTTCGGAAATCAATATAAAAATCCGTATTTTTATACTTTGTAAAGATTGAATGTTCGTAATTACTCTCATATTTTTGTGTATATTTTGACAGCATTCGAGGTTTGCACCAGAACCTTCTTTTCGCCATGAATGATTTTGCTGAAGAAATGAAGGCAGCCATTGAAGAGAAGGTTGATTTCATCATATCAGGTGCTGGAATTTCAAGAGATATGTATACTTGGGGCAAAGGGTCCGACATACCCGTTATTTCGATTGTGTCTTCAGCGAAGCTTGCTAAATTATCTGAACGTCTTGGTGCAGCTGCAGTTGTTGTAGAAGGTCATGAAGCCGGGGGACACCTTGGTACCGAAAGACCTTTATTCGATATATTGCCTGAAGTAGTTGCAGCGGTTAAGATTCCCGTAATTGCTGCTGGAGGAATTATGACCGGAGAAGATCTCGCTCGTGCCTTAAGTATGGGGGCTTCTGGAGTACAGATGGGGACGAGGTTCGTTGCAAGTGATGAGTGTGACGCACCTTTATCATTTAAAGAAAAATATGTACATGCTCGGCTGGAAGATACTATGCTGGTCAAAACAACTGTAGGTCTCCACGGTCGTGCGATTAGGACTAACTTCACTGAACTGATAGCTGATGATAAAAAGGTGAAAATAAAGAAGTGCATTAATTGCCTAAAAAATTGCTCTTATCGTTTTTGTACGCTAGATTCTTTGATAACATCAATGGAAGGTGATTGTGAGAATGGTCTTGTTTTTGCCGGTGCAAGAGTGCATGAAATCAAAGAAATCCTGCCAGTCAAAACGATCATCAACAATATCATGACAGAATATAAAGCCTATATTTAAGCTAGAATGCAGTGACCCCTGTCGAGTAGACAGTATTTAAAAAGCGCAACTAAGCAACCTGAGTTCTATATTTATATGGACTCAGGTTATTTAATTTCTTTTGAAATCTTTGATGATTATAAAAAAATATATATTTGCGTACGGCAAGTTTAACCTCATTCGCTTTACGGAAAGAGGTTAAATGAAAACACTCCGCTTTAAAATGGCTGAAGAAGTTTTCCATACAAGCATTATCCCAACAGTTTCCCTTTCGAGACATACTTGCCTTCATCTGATATTTTTTTAGTAATTGATTATATTGACGAGATGTATACTGGGACCCTTGATCACTATGTAAAAGGATTCCTTTCACATTTCGTTTTTTCTTTGCCTTTTTAAGGGTATCTAACACAAGTTTTAAGTCGTTTCTACGACTGGTTTCATAGGCAACAATTTCATTGTTGTACAAATCCTTAATAGCTGATAAGTACAAGCGTTGTCCATTGAAAATCAAATAGGTTATATCCGTTACCCATTTCTCATTCGGTTTTGAAGCTTGAAAGTCCCTATTTAGATCGTTATCTGAAATCACATATGCCTCTTTTTTTCCGTAATAAGGTCATTTTTTCCTAATTACGGCTTTGATGCCTAGTTCATTCATCAATCTTTGTATGCGCTTATGATTAAAATGAAGGTTATATGTGACTTTCAGCCACACTTGCACTCTCCTATATTCATAAATTCCTCTTAGTTTTTTATGACACTCCAATATCTTTTTCTTGATTTTGGCGTCCTCCAGTTGTTTTTCAGAAGACACTAAGTGCCGCTTTATCCACTTGTAATACCCACTTCTAGTTACACCAGCAATGGCACATAATAGGGGAACCGTATACCCTTTTTCTAACATCTCAAGTATAACTTCAAACTTTCTCGTTTTGGATATAGCTTGCATGCCTCCTTTTACATCCCTAAGAGCTTTTTTAACATTTCATTCTCGGCTTCTAATCGTCTAATCTTAGCTTCTGGATCTTCTGGTGTTGTTCTTGGTCTACCTAGACCTGGCCCTTTCGCTTTCCCACGTTTTTCTTCTAGACCCTTGATACCTTCAGCTTCAAAGTGCTTCACCCAACGGCTTACAACCGAGTGATGAATACCTAATTCTTTCGCAACGGTTTTATAGCTCATTCCTTCTTTTAAGTGTAAATCTACAGCTTTTTCTTAAATTCTACATTGTAAGTTACTCTAATTTTTCCTATAGAAAAATCACCTCCATAGTAAACAGATTAATGCGCTTTCTTTTTTCTGTCTACTATAGGGGGATCATATCAGGCTGCAAAGCGCTTTTTCAAGAAAGATTTGCGGTCTTTTCATGTTTCAAAGCCACGTGTG
>NZ_JBBOTR010000003.1:0-67841 GCF_038005725.1 Bacillus sp. FSL R12-0074 | reverse complement strand
AAAGCAACTTGTGAAGCGACCGCTGTTGGTAATCGAAAGCCTATTTTCGCATCAGCATTTTGTTTAATTTGTCTTGGTAATGTATCAGAAGTAGGATATTGCGTACAAAATATGAGCCGGAATCCTAAACCACCTCCGATTCTTGCGATTTCAGATAACATCTCCTGGCACAAAAATAATACATCACGTTGTTTTTTAGGTAATCCTTGTGTGGGACAAAGATTTGCTCCTTCATCTACTATGATGAAACATCGCTCTTTTATGGATGTATCTATGATATTAGTAAAGTAGGACTTCTTCATTACTTCAATTTGTTTAACCATTTTCTCACGTACTTTAGCCAACATTTCTAACGCCTGTTCCGGATTTTCAGCTATTTCTATTACTTGGGACAAATTCTTGTAGGGGCTAAATTCTAATCCTTCCTTCAAGTCAATAATAAAAAAACTTACATGTTGAGATTGTTGTAAAATCAAACTCGTCATCACATTTTTTAGAAATACTGTCTTTCCAAACCGTGTCATACCCGACACGCACATATGCGGTGTTTTCTCGAAATCATGATACACATGTTTATCTAACGCTTTCCCCATCATAACTCTCCATGTATGCTCTTTTAATAGATCCTTAGACCAATTCCACATTTCAGGTATCTGTTGCTTAAATACGCGAATATGAAGCTCTCTTTGATGGAACGATATTTTAACAGGTTTATATAGGCCTTCTTCTAATACTTCCGATAACTTTTGGATAAGTTGACTAGGTACACCAAGTGGTAACTTGTAAACATAATTCATACTTATATCATCTTTAATTTCTTTTATAAAAATGGGGTATTGTAATTCACCTTTATGTTGAACACATATCTTTGCAATTTCAAAAAACGTTGCAATTTTTTTCTTATCACTCATTCCGTTACTTTGATAAAAATAAGCTACAGTTATAAAGGTTGCTGGAATTAATAAAAGTGACAACATTCCCTCCATACCTCCTTAAGGTAGTTGAGCCTGTATGGAAGCTTAGAAAAAGCGGTTTAAGATGCGCTATTATAATCACTTTCAACTACCAGGTGTAATACTAACCTAGAAACACATCTAGTATATCCATTAGAACGTACCAAACACTCCCAATCAACAAGCATTTAAGACCCGCACGTAGCAACCAACCTGGAAGATAAAGACCTTTCTTCTTCAACAATTTTATTCCTAAAACTGAAGCTCCGGTCACGCCATATACAATCCCTAGCTCTCCAATGATTGTCATGTTTATCTCATCCTTTCGGTTTGATAGATAAATTCCCCTTACGATCTCTATAAAGTTGATAATCATCCAGTAGCTCATTCCATGACAATGCCTGTTCATCGCCATATAGATCGTCTTCAATTTTTTGACTTAAATAATAGTAACCTCGATATTGTTGGGCCAGGTATACTTCGTGACGTAGCATATGCTCTTGTATGGCGCAAATGTCAATTTCCTTTTTGGTGCTTTTGTACATTTCTTTCAGAGTGCTTGAAGAATATAAATAAGGGGTAGTATACAACATTTGATAATGGTCCATTTTTTCTCACCATCCATATAAAATTCCAGCTTCCTTAAATACGTATGTTTGCAATACAGCTTTTTGAATTTGTACCTAAAAAAAGACAAATAAAAAAGGTTCTTTCATGGAAAAAGAACCCTTTTAAAACGTTGAAAATCCAGATTACGAAATGAAAATAGCTTATTGTGACAATTTGCTAGGACATCTAATGGCTATAACTCCCTTTTTTTATATATTAAGCAACGAAATATGTTTCAATTTATTGTAGCCATTTCTTTATGACTATAATAAAAAAAGACAAGGGTGTTGCACTCTTGTCTTTTTTGTTCATTAGATCTATTTTTATTACAAATAGGATTTTAAAATTTATTAATAAATATATACAACATAATATTCTATGTTTGATTGTTTTACATAATAATTGTTTATATGTTTAATTGTTTATATGTTTTAGGAACATGAAATGCGTTGATATATAAGGGATTCTGGCACATAACTATAACAAAAATGGTTAGAAAGATAACAAATTTGGTTCTAACTATAACAAAAATGGTTAGAAAGATAACAAATTTGGTTGTCTAACTATAACAAAAATGGTTAGAAAGATAACAAATTTGGTTCTAACTATAACAAAAATGGTCAGAAAGATAACAAATTTGGTTATCTTACTATAACAAAAATGGTTAGAAGGATAATTAAATTGGTTGTTTAACTATAACAAAAATGGTTAGAAAGATAACAAATTTGGTTGTTTATCTATAACGAATTTTAAAGGTATTAGTTTTTATATCAAAAACTCTTGTTAATCTTTAATTCACATAATTATTTTATGGACTATGAATATCATTTATCACAAAATTTGGCCATAAAACTTCCAAAATTAATCTGTAAAAATAACAAATTTGGTTATAAAAAAAAGCAACTATAACAAAAGTGATATATTTGTTATAGTTAGTGTATCAATAGAGGACGTATGGAAAGGACGTATATAAATATGTCTATAAATCAAGATTTACAGATTAAAGAGAATAATATTGTTTCTAAATCAAATACTTTGATTGAAGCAAATTCTCGCTTAAATTTAGTTGAACAAAAGATGTTACTTTGTTTAGCTAGTAATATTGAACCGAATGATAGGGATTTTAAAACATACACATTCCCAATTAAACAATTTCATGATCTACTTGGTTTGAGTGGATCTATCAAATATACGGAGTTAAGTAAAATAACAAAAGAATTATTATCTAAAGTAATTGAAATTCGAGCAGGAGAAGAACTGATACAAGTATCTTGGCTTTCTTCCGCAATTTACAATAGGAATAAAGGGACAATTGATATGCGTTTCGATCCTTTATTAAAGCCGTTTTTAATAGAATTGAGTAGCAAGTTTACAAGCTATAGATTGGCTAATGTTGTTAAATTGAAAAGTACATATGCTATACGTATTTATGAACTACTTAAGCAATATGAGGACTTAAAAGAACGTACAATCAGTCTTGAAAATTTAAGGTATTACTTAGATGCGATGGATGTATACCCTAACTATGCAAATTTTAAGCAACGTGTGTTAAAACCTTCTCAAAAAGAATTAAATCAAAAAACAGATATTTCTTTTGAATTTGAAGAAATTAAATTAGGTAGGAAAGTACAAAAAATTAGATTTATTATTCGTAGCCAGAAAAAGAAAGATCCCGATTTAATTCATTTTGAAAAGAAATTAGATAAATTTCAACAGCCAAATACATTTGAACAAAAAATCAAGAGATTTGAAGAACGGTGTAAAGAAAAAGTATTTCCTAAAGTATTTAAGAAATGGGAAGAGCATAAAGAAATTGTATTGGAGATAATTGAAGATATCCGTTTTCGTACAGATATTGATTCCCCAATCGGTTATGTAGAATTTATTCTAAATAGCCGATTAAAAGAACTGTCCGAAAATGAAATAACAAACACAAGTAGTCAAATTGAAAATAAATCTCATAATAATAATGTACTAGAGATTGATAACATTATAGATTCAGTTATCAGTAAATATTCAACATCTACCGGAGCTGTAGCTACATTTTTAGTTGAAAGTTCAGCAATTGAGGAATTAGTCAAAGTAGTTACATTAGAAGAAGCTGAAGTTATTTGGAAAGATCATGAAACATTTGTCATGGATAAGATTTATGAATACATTAAAAAGAACAGTAGAAAGAAAAGATACTAGTGTTACATGAAAAAAGTTCTTTTTACAAAAAAGAACTTTTTTAAAATAAGGCAAGTTGTTCTTCCTCATTTTGCATACTAATTTTCACTTTATATGTATAATACTTACCCATTCTATTCTTTATCTCATTTTCCACTTGCTGTATAGCAGCATCGGGTGTATTTGCTGTAATGTATACAATATCGGGTTCATATACTTCTCCATTTGGAGATATAATTGTAAATTCTATTGGGTATTTTTCCATAATTCTCATTCCTTCTTACATTTTAATGCTATAAAAGATATCCTAATACACATATGGCACATATAACACTACTTACCACAATAATAAAAGCCATTATCCTAAATAACAAATGTCCAAGGTAATAAAATCCTAAACATATAAGAGCGATAATCAACAAGATTCCTGTAGTTTGCAGAATGACTGCTTTAAACAAATACAATAAAATTAAGATAATTATCAAAAGCGAAAAGGATTTTAAAATCATAGTTCGCTTTTTTTGTTTGCTTGCTTGTAATTCCATAAATTCACCACTTTCATTGATAAATGTATGCATTTGAAATACAAAAATGGAGTACCTTCTCTAATAAGTAAGCACTCCACCATGTCATTATGCATCTTGTTGTTTTTTGCTTCTTTTCATAGAAATACTACTTTTAAAATTCCTTTTAGAGAATTATTAATTTGTCCACTTATTTATATCTATATTTCTTTCTATAGGTTTATTCACTGGGTCTTCTTGAGTTTTTTCTTCTGATTTTTCCATATGAACATCTTCCAGCTGATTCTTTTCATTTGCGGTTCTGGATGAACTTTCAACTTTTTCAACTACATGACCCTCTTCTGGCTGTTTGTACGTTAAAGGTGATTTGGAAGGTAGACCTCTTGGGATATCCCCCTGTAGCATGCCTTTTGCACTTAACAAGTCTTTAGCCATTCCAAGCTTTATTTCTTCGTTATCTACACTTTGTGTCCCGTATAACGATATAAAATGTTCTAACACCTTTCTTGTAGCTTCATTAGGGTTTTCCTGTGATTCTATCCAAACAAATAGTTCTGGACATCTTTGACGCATTTTCTCCGATAATGGAATTTGAATCGCTTTTGGTTTAGCCATCATAATCACCTATTTTACTTGTTCTTTTTGAAGTGCAATTGAACTAAATACTGTCATGCCTTTTACATTCATTTCCGTTGCATTCTTAGGATTAACCCATAATATTTTAATTTTTTTAGAATCACAAATTTCTTTTAAATCCTCGAAAAGATTTTCTTTTAATTGAATACTTCCACCGCCATAGACAACAACGACCTCTACATCATATTTTAAGTCTTGTAATTTAGTTTCCGCAGTATCTAACACTTCATCAGCTAAATTAAATTTTGCTCTTGCTAAGAATTTTTTAGCATCTTCATAATATTTAGGATGCTCTTCTTTTAGATATCCGGCAAACTCTTGTCTTTCTATAGAGAAACCCCATTCATCTTCAAAATCTTTTTTAGCACGTTCAATCGCATGACCTATACCATGTCTTTCTCCCGAACTGTGGTCATTATCATAATCATAACCTTTTGTAACAACATATTCTGTTGTTCCATCACCAATATCTATGTGAAGAAGACGCTTTTCTTGGAAGTATTCACCTGTTATATCTTTCATATCATACGTTTCTTTAAACTCATTAAATATGTCATCATTTCTATATTTCCCATTACCATCCTCGATTAAAGCAAATAGAGCAATAGTTCCTTCTTGTACAACAATAACTTTTTCAAATTTCAAAGTTACATAAACTCTCAAATCACCAACAGTTACCGTTACATGGTGACTACTATTTGTAAATCTTTCTGAAAGTTGTTTTGCTTTTTCTTTCGTCCATTCACTAGCTGGTAAAGCTGTAACCATTGAAACATTTGCTTCTATATTTGTGCCTTCTTCTAAGAAGTTCTGATCTTTAAACATATCTTGAACCGAACGACAAGCGATTGCACTAACTGTTGTCATAATTGTAGTATCTTGTTTATGCTTACCACGGTTTGATTTAATGTTAAGATTCTGAAGATCCTCACCAGAGCGAATAGCACGTTCTCCAACAAACACCCTTTGGGCTACTTGCCCTTTTAAAGCTGATGAATTAACAGTAACATCCATATTATGAATTAAGCCATGCACTAATTCTTCAATTTTTTTATCTTGCGGAACAGGCTCTTTATACACATAACTATACGTGTTTGGAAATTTCATCATTTCTCCATTAATCGTAATCTTTTTCTCGGAATTCCCATTATCATCTTCTACAAAATAATTGAATTTCATTTATATTACCCCTTTCTTATTGAAAAGAATTTATTTTTAATCATTTTAAATTATCTTAATTATATTTTACCGTAACTAGTCACAGAAAGCAATATAAAATAAATAATAATAAATCATTTTAATTTAAAATGATTTATTATTATTTAAAATGATTTATTATTAATATTTTTTTAAATTCTAGTTATATAATTGAGTCAAAATGATTTATTTTAAATTAAAATAAATCATTTTGACTGTGTGCTATTTCCAAAATTCCCACCACCTTTTTTCCTTTTGTTTATTTTGAGATGCTACTATAAGTTGTTTAGTTTCTTGAATCTCTCTAACATGTGTCAATAGTAAAGAATCTCGTTCGTTGTATCTGTTCTCCATGCGTTCTAACCGTTCGGCATTCATTAATTCAATACGTTCGAGCTGTTGAATTTTTTCTTTTAGTAATATCTGTTCTTGAAGTAATTGTTCTATAAAACCTTTAGGCAAAGTCATTACGTTCTCTGATAGAACGCTAGGCGTTCTATTATCGTCTTCTAGATCATTATCCGTTTCAACTTCAGCCAAAGGAACAGATAAGACAACCTTCACCGCACCATCAATACTCATTCCAGCCTCTTGGATCAGCTTTTTCATCTGTTCCAGTACTTTAATATCTTTTTGAACAAAGGCACGACTATTTTTTGCGCCTTTTACAAAAGAATATTGTTCCTGTTCTAATGCTATACACCATTTCCTAAGCGTACTTGTACCTATTTCTAAGCGTTCGGCAACATCTTTCGTCCAAAATGAGCGTTCTTGCAACTGTTCACCCTCCTTTAATTTTTATATAGAACGCTTCCACACTAATTGTTAAAACTCCTATACTTTAGATTTATTTCTAAATAAAAAGAATCCCTAAACTTCGTTAAAAATTGCTAATTTAAATTAAAATATATGCATTTCCCATAAAAAATAAAATAATGGAGTATGAAATGTGTATCAAATTGTAAATGTATAGGGAAGTTTTTGGGGTTCTTGTAACTTTGCTGTAATTATTATAAGTAAAAAGTATATCCTCCCTAAAGAGTGACAAATTTCACTATTTAAAATACAACTTGAAAATGAAGATGAAGATTACTTATTTAATAAATCTTGTTTTAAAATAGTAAAACCAATAAAAACATTAGAATTTAAATTTTGAGTTTTATCCTTACTCCCACAAGAGTTTCAAAGTTTTATCTTAGTAAATTTCAAAGTTAATTCGTCAGTTAAAAATAGAACATTCAGATTTTAATGGATGAAAATTTTGCAGGTGAAAAGTTCGAAAAATAATATGAATTCCTGGAAAATGAGCATTGTTTTTGAAGATTTTTATGTAGGAAAATGATAGGAAGGTTACAATCAAAAAAAGGACACGAGAAATAGCCTTGCTATGTAAGGGTTTTTTGAGCAAGGCTGGATTATATTATGTTTTTTAAAAATTAATTGTTCTCTTCAAAAAATTTATAAATAACTAATTTACTATCACTTTTTTGACCAAACAGTGATATTTTCTTTTGAGCATCACTATTGCTACGCTCTTTTCTTTGTTTAGATTTTTCAGCGAACATTTTCATAAAATGAGCGGGATTACTTATTTCAGCTTGATTATATTCAAACCATCCAACGCATTTTTCAAAATCCCATCTTTGATAACGATCAATTTCTTTCGGCATTCTTAAGGCTATAGTATAAGCGTCCTGTTCTGTTAAATATGTTACTGGTTGACTTGTTATATAGCGATATGCTTTTTTCTGATCGTCACTCAAATAATCGTGTAAGTCTTGTAATCTATTGTAATTTTCTTTTGCTTCATGATCCGCAGCAGGTCTCGCATGTTCTTCAATGTTGAAAAGATCTAGGGAAGATGATGTTTCAAATTTGTTTTTTTGCGTATCATCATGATCTGTTACAACATTTTTTTTACTAATCTTGTTCTTTAAAAATCTAGTGAAAGTAGAACAAACATCAATTGCTAAAGCCCATTTTACCTTGAAGTATTCTATAATTTTTAAATAGTTATTATGTATTGTTAAGATGTAAACGGAAGGGGCGATCTTTCCATGCCGTCTTACCTTTATTTGTTGGCATACTCCTAAATCTTGCAACCAATTAAACACATAATTTATAAGAGGCTTTGAAATGCCGGATTTTTTGCTAATATGATCCTGTTTAACTTGGCTATATCCTTCTTGTACTAGGTACGATAAAACTGTTTCTAAAGCTTCATATTTACGTTTTGTGAGGTAATCCTTTGTAGTAACACCTTCATGTTCAAAGACAATATTATCAATATAAGTAGTAACTTTCTTGATTGATTGATTAATAGCCCCTGGTGTTTTGGATAAGTGTTTAATTCGAGGACTTAATTCAGCTTTTGCTCGACTAAGCAAAAAGTTATGCAATAACACGGAAAAAACCTCCTATTTTTCCCACTAAACACATACAGAAAAAACATGGAAAAATAGATGGTTCTTATTCACATTACATTCACCTTATGGTATAATTTTATTTATAAGTGAACAATTAAAAATATGAAATAAGACCCTTACTATTTAAGGAGTTTTAAATTGGTCTCTAGTTTGCCGACCTGAACCTATTTAAAACTGAGTGTAGTGGGGTTTTTTTTTGGGTTATATATTTTTATAAATAGTTTTCTCTTCAAAATACAATCCTTCTTTCTATCTTATATTGTTATTAAAATAATATCAATCCCCTCGAGTAGGTTTTGTTATCCTATATGTAAAAATCCATAAACATTCAATCATTCTAAAAATCGCATATTCCAATTTTAAACTATTTATAAATGCATATCTGTAAATTGGAAGTTATGATAAAATTGTAAAACCCTAAAATTTGTTAAAATATTTAATCTAATTAGATTTTTCTTTTGTTCACCACTTTTACAGAAAAAAACAAATAAATTCATATTTTTTCACCAAAAACACAAACGAACGTTTGTTTTTGGTGAAATATGGGTATTGAGACCATAATTCCGGGGCGTGATTAATGTTTGAATTTTCTGATAAATATTTTGATAATGGGTGATTTAGACATAACTATGAGTCCTTCGTGTTAAAATATTTCTAATTATACAATTTATGAGATAGAAACATTAAGTTTAGAACATAATGACAAGTTTTGATTGCCCGATTATAAAAGTTAATTATTAACCTCCAAGAATATATCAAAATACTAAACTATAGATTAAAACGTCTTTTTAATAATTTGTATTGGGTAATGTGTCTTGTGCTTGGGAGGGGGCTTTACATTGGAGAATTTAATGGAAAAACTGTCGAAAATTAAAGCTGAAAAGAAAATAAGTAGTAGACAACTAGCAAAGGAAATTGGAACGAGTAAAACAACAATTGATAACGGACTTCAATGTAAAACAGAAGAGTTTAAATTTGAGATTTTCTTAAAGTTAGTTCAAGCCATTTGTGATAGTTCGGAAGAACAAAGAAAAATCCTTCATGAGTATATTCTTCTTTGTAGAACACCATTAAATGTACAAAAAGCATTATGCTATTGTCAAGCAATGGGAGAATACAAATTAATAGCAGATATTATAGAAAAACATGCAGATACAAAGGGGTTAAAGAAGTATATAGCAGTTTATCAAATACAGAATAAAAGGAATCAAAATATAGCAAGAGGTCAGCAACTTCTGGATGAGATGTATGCTAAAGATTTCTCTTCAGATACAGTGTGTCAAGCAGCCTTAAATATTTTGTATATGGAAGCTATGTATGATAAGCAAAATTATAATGCTGTTATCCCTTATGCCGATCGTACAGATGTAATTTTAAAAGAAGTGGAACAAGAGTATGTTAAGCGATGCTTGCAAATGAAATATAAAGAGCGACTGGCTTATATATATTTAATGAGAAATGATTTGGAAAGATGCCGCAATATATGTTATGAAATTTTAGATTCTGAATTGGACATTTCTATTGTTAAGGCTACAGCATGGTGCTGTTTAGGAGAAAGTTTCACGTTTGAATGTCCATCTACAGCTGAGAAGTATATTAAGAAAGCCATTTCTCTTTGTGAAAGTATTCAAGTTCCACAAAAAACACAAAAGTATTTAGCGTTTCATACTACACTAGCGCATTTGTATATAGAAAATGGTATTAATTTAGATGAAATAAGATTTGACATTATTCATTCATCTGAAAAGGCTTTTTTTGAATGTATGCATGGTGATTGGAAAAAAGGAATTGAACTATTTGAAGATCTGAGAAAAGATGGTAAAAAATTCACGGCTTTCCAACAGTATTCGTTTTCGAAAGTGAATAATGATATAATAGGATTAAAGGAATCTTTAGAATCTTTTGAACTAACAGGTAATATTTTTTATTCGCAATACGTCAAGAAAGAGTTATTAAAAGAAGAGGTGAAGTCAAGTGAATAAATTTTTAGCGGTTACGTTATATACCGTAATGCTATTGACATCGTTTTTTCAATTAGAAACACCAGATTCACAACATGCAAAAGCGCAAGATACAAATAAATATGTTATGCAAAGGATGGTCGACCCCGGTGGTGGTTAAGCCGTTTAAGCAAGAAAGACGCTACTAAAAAGTAGCGTCTTTCGTACTTTATAATGGTGGTTCATTATTAAAAAGTGTGAAAATTTCGTGCCACTAACACATAAAATTCACGTAAAATACGGGAGGATTATAAAATGAATCTTAATCAAGAATGGTTTAATGAAATGATTGACCAGGATAATCAAATTTTAGAAACTTATCGTGAATTATTACTGTTAATTGGAAATTTCCAGGAAGAATAATGTTTTTCAGCTATGTTTTAATTTATTTTTAGTCTCAATTCTATGTGTTAAGTATTTTGCATACTCAATTAACTCATTTTCTAATAAGGGTTTATCTTTATCAGGAATACTTTTATAACTTTCATACAAATCTTGCGCTAAACGTTCTACAATTAATTTTCGATCTTCAGTTGTAAGAGCTTCATCACCAATTTTATGATTTAGGAGTCGATCAGTACTTACATTGAAATAAATGGAAATCTTTTGGAGCATTTCAAAACTTGGCTCTTTCCTGTTATTTTCCCAGTTGGAAATAGTACTATTGGCGACTCCTAAAACATCACCAAACTCCTTCATACTTAATCCTTTAAGTGTTCTTAGAATTCTTACATTTTCCCCGAAATAATTCTGTATCATCTATTTCACTCCAATCTATTTTTTCACTTTCGGGATATTAATCAGCCCCAAAGGTGAAAGAAATTCACCTTTGGGATAAAAAAGTATCCTAAAAGGATTGACATTCTACTTTAAGGAGAATAGAATGTGATTAAGGGGGTGAGGAATTGACTGTTATACGCAATATGAGAGAATCAAAAGGGTTAACAATTCAAGAGCTGTCGCATGCTTCTGAAATACCCATAAAAACTCTGTATCACATTGAAACTGGTACAAAAGGAGTTATTGAAAATAGGGCAAAAGTTCTTGCGAATATTTTCAATGAACCAATTGAAAAACTGTTTTTTGCTACTTACTATCGAGCAAGACTAGAATGAAACAAATTTCATTTACTCATTAAACAATAATTATACATCTATATTGTAAATGAACAATACAGAAAAGGGATAACATAATTAGTTTTTTTAAGTTGATAAATCTGAAAATTTAGTTTTTATAGATCTTTGAAAACTGCATATCATTTGAGGGAGCTGTTAGTATGTTGAAACGATCGTATCAAACGTTACTCATTGCTATGAGTATGCTTCTAATTGTCTTAAGTTTTGTATTTCCACTTACTAAGGCAAGTGCTGAAGTCATCAATCGTGAGAAGTACGAAATGGATTGGAGTTTTAGTCCCATGTATGGGAAAAACCTACGGACAGAGTTGCTGAAGAATACGAATGGGCAAATTGCGTATTGCTTAACGTATGGGAAATTAAGTCCTAACGGTAATGATCTTCCGGAAATGGGGCGCACAGATGATGTTGTGTATCGGGTTCTTCTAAATGGATATCCACAAAAGAGTCCAGAAGAATTAGGTGTTTCTAACTGGAAAGAAGCGCATTACGCGACACAGCTAAGTGTTTGGGCAGCGTTGGGTCAAATTGACATTAACGAAGTTCAGCATCGTAATGGAAATGTTGCGAAAGCTGTAAAAGCTATTATTGGTGGTGCGAATAAAAGCCAAGAAACACAAAACCTGTACATGAATGTAACACCAACAGACAATCAAGAAGCAAAGCTAAACGGTGAGTACTTTGAAACGACAGTGTATCAAATTGAAAGTAACGCTAAGAACGGTGTCTTTACAGTTCAACTAGCTAATGCACCGAATGGAACGAAAGTTGTTTCAACAAAAGGTGAAGCAAAACAACAATTCAATTTAGGAGAACAATTCCGTATTTTGATACCGAAATCCTCTCAAACAGGTAACTTTTCCTTAAAAGTAACATCTAATCTTTCTAATTTGCAGGCAGTAGCATATCAAGGAACTGATAAAGTCCAAGATGCAACAGTCCTTTTAGAAAAAAATGAGGAAAAAGTGAGTGCCGATCTACAAGTAAACTGGAAATCCCTTGGTGGATTGAAAGTTGTAAAAGAGGGAGAACAAAAAGAATTGCTACAAGGTGCAGTATTTGAAGTCATGAACAGTGTAAATCAAAAAGTAGGCACAATGACTACGAATGAGCAAGGTTCAGCAAGTCTTTCTGGTTTAGAAATCGGAACTTATACTCTTAAAGAGATAAAATCGCCTACTGGTTATGTATTGAATGGGCAGCCACAACAGATTGAAGTGAAAACAGGCGAGGTTGCTACGATTACAGTACAAAACGTAAAAGTAAAAGGAAACATTGAGATTAAGAAATTAAGTGATAGCGGAAAAACTCTTCCAAAAGTAGAGTTCACAGTGTATACAGCAGAGGGAAAAGAAATCACAAAAACAACTACAAACGAGCAAGGGATTGCACAAGTGAAGGATCTTCCATATGGAAAGTATTATTTTGTTGAGACAAAAGGGGTAGAAGGATATCTTCTTAATCAAACAAAATATCCATTCGAGATCAAAGAACAAGGAAAAACACTGACATTTACGGTTGAAAATAAAGAAGTAAAAGGAAACGTGCAACTTCTAAAAGTAGATGGAGAGAATCCAGATAAAAAATTAGAAGGTGCGGTGTTCATTCTTCAAGATAGTAAAGGAAAGAAAATTAGCGAACACAAAAGTGATAAAAACGGCTTGGTTGAAGTAAAAGACTTACCATTTGGGGCATACTCATTTGTTGAGAAGCAAGCGCCAACTGGCTATGTGTTAACAAAAGAGCCTATTTCTTTTAGTATCTCGGAACAAGGAAAGACAATCATGCTAACAGCGAAAAATAAGCACATCACAGGAGAATTGGAGATTAGCAAGGTAGATATTGCGGATGGCAACAATAAGCTTCCAAATGCTGAATTTACCATCTTTAACGAAAAAGGTGAAGAAGTTGTAAAAGGAAAAACGGATCAAAACGGCATTGCGAAATTTAAGCTTCCATATGGAAAGTACACATATAAAGAAACATTTGCACCAGAAGGATATTTACTAAATGAAGAAATATTCTCTTTTGAAATTAAAGAGGATGGTCAAATCATTAAGCATACGGTGAAGGATCAGAAGAAACCGACACCACCTACACCAGAGACACCACAACCAGAACAACCACAAAAACCAGAGACACCACAACCACAGGTGCCGGAACAACCAAAAGTAACCGAAAAACCTGTCATTCCACAACTAGAGAAGCCACAACAGATTATTATGAAACCACAACTAGAACAAACACCAAAGAAAATCGAAACTTATCTTCCGACAACAGGCGGTAAAGTCGAAAATCCATACATAAAATGGATTGGTCTTGTATGTGTCGCACTTGGCTTAATTGGAGCTGTATTTGCAGTAAGAAATCGAAAAAAAGCTCAATCGTGAAAGGACTAATAGTATATGACAAAATACCAATCTCATTTTAGTAAAATAGATGAAAATCCGCTTGGTTTTGCTATTGGATTTCGTAATGCATGTATACTCGTAATTCCCATTTGGACAGTTGTTTTTTGGATAGGGAGCAAGATATAAGAAACCGAGAGGGAGATGAAATGAGATGTCAGAAATCTACGTCGGTAAAACGAAAAAATTAGGGAAACTTGGGGAAGACGTTATGCATCGCAAGAGTGCTTGGTTGCCTGAAGGATTGATGCAAGCAATTTCAATCGCTCAAACTGTAATGAAACCATTAAAGCAACATGATTATTGGATAGAATCCGCTACAAAATTATTGGCAGGAAGTATTTTGTATCTGGATCAACGACATAAAAACCTATATTACCTAGATGTGAAAAAAGTTATTGAGTTCACTGAAAAAATATATGAAAGTGAAGCGAACTTGGTAGAAGTAGTAAATTCGCTTGAAAATGAGCATCCAGCTTATCATATCTTCCATGAGCTAGGTCTTTATTCAAAAGAAACAAGGGATGCGATAACTATCACTTTGTTATACATTCTTGAAAAACATCAACGTGAAAAGCAAGGGGAACCAAAAGAGTATTTTTGGTTTCAGTAGTAGTTATAAGAGGGAAATGAAATAGGAAGGAGTTCAATACATGTTAGGCGTAGCTAAGAAGTATACAAAGGTGATTAGAGCGTTGAAAGAGATGGATGAAAAGGAAAAGATTGCAGGTGTGATAAAAGCTCGATTTGGGGCTTATAAATCGGTCATAGAGGGTGTAAAAGAAACAAACGATGATTTTATTTTCATTTTTGATCCGAAAGGTATCTTTTTTGAAGACACATACAAAGAGAAACAAGAGCAAGGGTATCTCATATTCAAACATGATTTATTAGCTGGTTATGAAACGCTTCAAATGGATATAGAGGAAAAAGCAGTTGTGTATATCAGTGTAGAAACACAAGCAAGTACGTATCAAGATAGAGGAGAAGCGTTATCGGATTTTCTTCAATATCTAACAGAATGCAAGAATATAAGACCGATTCACCTGGTATTTCATCAATATGATTTGTACCCGATCCCTCATATGGAGCAGTTTTTAAAAGAAAGCGCAACATACCACATTCATCATTCAATCGTAGTTGAATCTCAATCCGCATTACAGCACATATACGGAAAAGAGGCAGCACAACGCATCATAACCTCGTATAACACAACAATCCTAGCATGATATGAAGCACTCGTTCACTATTTCATCCTATCTAGATGGCTAGAAAACTATACAAGGGAGAAGCGCTTTTCTCCCTTCTTTATCAAAAATAGGAGGCGTTCATATGGGAAAAGAACAAAGGCTCACATTCTATGATATTGCCGCATCACAAGCTCATAGTGTCAAAACTTTTGATGGAAAAACATACGAACTGAAAGGCACCATCGCAATTGAAAATAACACAGGAAGCATTGAAAATGTAGCTCAAATTTATTATCAAGTGCGTTCTGTCAGAGACGAACATCAAAACTTGATCGCAAAAAGGAAACATAAACAAGCGGAACTAGTAGCCGTAAAACAAAAGTGTAAATAAAAAAAGCGATTTTGAAGTGTGCTGAGAACATAGCACAAAGTAAGTTGCTCTTTGACAATTTAGATATATATTGCGTATTTCTTTCTTCCTTAAAGTAATGATGTAGAAGGATGATATACGGCTTTCAATATATATGCGTGCCTCCCTTGAAACGGTCACTAGAGGGGTTAGGTATACGATTATCGTTAGAAGAGTGGGTACGTAAAACTCCTATCTGTGACCATTAGAAATGCATTGTATCAAAGATCTGTTTGTGTCAGTAATCGTGAGGAATATCCCATGTTGACATTCTGAAGAAGCGACGAACATCACAAACAGTAGATACATAAGGTTCTACGTTCACGCCAAAATACGTAGTGCGGTGTTGGGCATATAGAAGCTAGGTCGGGGTTAGTATCTATACGCATGCCAATACAGGGTTCGTCATTCCAGCCATAAATGATATTTCCATTTTCTATCCCATTTTCCTATAAATGTTATAAAATAAAGACAGATGTTGAAGTTTAAATGTGTCTCATCACACTTCAAAATCGCTTATAAAAATATAGCATAGGGAGGAACAAATATGAGTCGTAAAGGGTGGATCATTTCCGCTGTAGTTGGACTGTTAATTGCAATTGGTATTGGTTCAACATTTGTCTTTAGTTCGGGAAAAGGGGAAGTAATGGAACTTAGTCCGTTAGAAATGAAGAAGTTCATGAGTGAGGATGGCACAGGATTTGTTATGCTAAATTCCACTAAGAAGAAAAGAGAAAATTGGCTTCATATTGTAAAAAAAGTAGCGCAGCAAGAAAAAGTTCAGATACAAGAGTTAGATGAAGAAAGCGAGGAGGTTCCACCTTCAAGTAATCCTTATGATTGGGGATTATCACAAAGAAGAGATGCCCTTGCTTATTATGAAAAAGGAAAATTGAAAAAAGATATTGATTTTTCCACGTTTAAAGAATCCGAACTAGAAAAAGAAGTTACCTATTTTGTTAAAAATTGCAAAGAGCAATATCAGAAGTAATCACATAATCATTGAAAGGTGGTGATACAGTGGCGATTACACAGAAGGAATTAAAAAAGGAAAAAGAAATGGTAGCAAACCTATTAAGAGCCAATGGTCAGGATTATAACCATTGGCTTCATTTACATCATCAGAAATACATTGAAGAAAATCAAGATCTAGTAATGAAAGCTTTGCAAGCTTATAAGGCAATATCAACAGAAGTAAAAGAAGACAGCAAGCCGAATGAGTCAAGTCAGCTTAGTAACGTGTGAGCATCTAAAAATGAAAAGGGAGTGAATGTATATGTCTATGATGGAAACAGTAGCTCAAATGTTAGTGTTAGGTGATGCGATGGATGGTCTAATTAATACGGGTAATTCATTTATTACTTGGATGCAAAGAGGAGCAATGGTGAGTACAGCTATTGTATTTTGCTGGGGCGCTTATCTATTAATTTGGGGTGGTGAACGAGGGAGACATAAATGTATTTGGTGGTTTGTTGGTGGGGCAGCCGGACTCGTTATCGTAATGGGATGCCAATACTTAGCAGAGAGTGTAAATAGTAATGTTAAATTTGGTCAAATCTTATTTCCATTTCTTTGGATGAAGTAGTGAATAAATATGAATAGGGCAATGAGGAAGCTATGCAAAGGGTATGGCTTTTTTTGTTGCCTTTTTTCATGGGATTTAAAGTAAATGTGAGAAAGGAGAAGCCATGTTTGTCATTTTTAAGAGTAATAATGGAACAGAAATTCAGTCGGGTAAGCAATATTTGTTTCATGAAGCCTATACCTTAACCAAACGATTAGAGCGTGTTTATAGAGAAGCAGGGCGCCAAGAACATATTGATTTTGATTTGTTAGATGGTCATTCTAATGAAATCTATAACGGTACATTATCACTGGGTTCGAGATATGCGGATCATATTTTTGACCATATTTCTAAAAAAATGAATGTGATGCAATTAGATCCGGAACAAGAGGAACAAAAGAAGGAGCTGTTAGAAACGTTAGAAAGGGAAATCAATGATTCTCCTTTTCATGAAGAATATGAATATCAAGAAGAATTACCAGAAAGAAAGGAGGAACCCTCCTATAGTCCATCGGATGAAGTGAAAACACAAGTAAAGCCTGGAAAGGAAAATAGAAAAGGATTCAAGATGATTGCGAGTGTCATAGGAAGTGTGGTGTTAATTGGAGCTGGTGCCATATTTGCCTTTAAACTATTCTCTTCCAAGCCGGTTTCGAGTGTAAATGCTGGTTCTGAACAATATGTAGTAAAAGGATTACAACAGGCAGCCATTCAACAGTATGGAGAAGCCGTTAAATACTTTGATAAGGTCAATTACACTGAATTAGATAAAGATAGTCAGAAGGCAGTTTTATTTACTTATTTATTAAATGGAAGGGCAAATAAGGCATTACAATATGAGCCGAAATTTGCAGAAAGTGTGGTTGCTTATTTTATCGGGATAGACAACATGAATAAAATCAATGAAATTGATGTCAAAAATGATGTAATCGACTTTGAAAAGGCAGCGCTTAATAAGAAATATGAGGAGGTAATCAAGCTTAAAGGGAAAGTCAATATGGATGGTAGACGTGAAAAGCTCATCGTTGAAGCTTTTGTAAATCTAAAAAAATATGAAGAGTGTTATTCTTTTGCCAAAACACAAGGAAATAAAAACTTGATGAAGGAGGTCAAAGAATTAGAAAAACGAGATGTTCAACAATCTACGATAAGTGAAGAGGAAAAGAAAACTAAGATTGAAAAAATTGATAAAGATCTAAAGGACATCTAAGGGGGAAAAAATAACATGCCATTAAATTATGAGAATCTGTACAAAAAAATGGGAATTGTTTTTCTTGGTGGTTCATTGATATTGAGTACGACAGGGTGCAGTTGGTTTGGAAGCAAGGAATCATCAAAAAGTAAACCAGCTATTACAAAAAAAGTAGATAAGAATAAGCCGGAGGAAAAGAAAGAAAATCTGAACAAACAAGATTTCGAAGCAATTACAGAGAACGCAATTCAAAGTAAAGATAATGAAGTTGCTTATGTACTAGATGAGATTGATAAATCAAAAATTAATTTCAAAGAAAAATCCATTGTAAGTAATCTTCAAAATGGAGATGAAACCACTTCTCGTGTTCTAGCACTCTTTGATAAAGAAACAACAGATAAATCACTTCAAGATACGACAAAAGATAATGTGATTGCAGCTATTACAGATAATAAACCACAAGTAACCCTGAACGGAGATCATTTTGCTTTTGGCGATCAAAATATTGATTCTTCAGTAGCGAGTATAGGAGATATTCTTCCACCAGTTACACCGGAAGGTGAGAATGGTAATACGGAAAATACAGGGACAGAAAAACCGAAACTAACAGAACCAGAGGAACCAACAGATCTAGAGAAACCAAAACCGCCAGTAGATCCACCAACGGATCCAGAAAAGCCAAAACCGCCAGTAGATCCACCAACGGATCCAGAAAAGCCGAAACCACCGGTAGATCCGCCAGTAGATCCACCAACGGATCCAGAGAAACCAAAACCGCCGGTAGATCCGCCAGTAGATCCACCAACGGATCCAGAGAAACCGAAACCGCCAGTAGATCCACCAACGGATCCAGAGAAACCGAAACCGCCAGTAGATCCACCAACGGATCCAGAGAAGCCAAAACCGCCAGTAGATCCACCGACGGATCCAGAGAAACCGAAACCGCCAGTAGATCCACCAACGGATCCAGAGAAGCCAAAACCGCCAGTAGATCCGCCAACGGATCCAGAAAAGCCGAAACCGCCAGTAGACCCGCCAACGGATCCAGAGAAACCAAAACCGCCAGTAGATCCACCAACGGATCCAGAGAAACCAACAAATTCAGAGAATCCAGTTCTGAAACAAAATGAAAAATAGTAGTGAGTAAATAATGAAAAAATCAACTGGTATTGCCAAAAAGGTACTCATAAAAAGAGTGCCTTTTTAATTTGAAAATACATGTAATCTAATTTTTCGCTGAAAGGAGTCATATAAATGTTTGTTAATAGTACAAATGCAGTACAAATTTCAAATCTAGATAATAGTTTAATGGTGGTAGGTAGAGTGGGGACAGGAAAAACGAGGGAATTGAAGAGAATAGCTTTAAGCTTGCAAAAAGTTTTAGTGTTAGATCCATTGAAAGAGTACGAGGAATTAGAGAAACAAACAGGTGGTCATGTGACTTTACAATATTTAGACTACGAAATTAGTGATGGATACCGACGGTTCAAGATTACAAAAGATGTGATAGATTTAGCTAAACAATTTGAATATGTGATTGTTGATGAAACAAGTTGTTTATGTCAGGAAGACTTTATATGTTTTCTTCAACAAATGAAGGATGCCAATATAAAAGTAATAGCAAGTTTTCAAGAAATGCCATCAGATACCCAAATTGCTAAGAAGTTTCGGTATGTTATATGTTTAAATGTAACGAATGGTTTTGATAAGATAACAGAGTATGAAAAATATCATTATGATTCGGGTTTTGGCTTTAAGAAGTAATAAGTGTGGTTAGATTGAACAGAGGTGATTCTTTGATATGTATAATGAACAGGTATCAATTAAATATAAGTTAGCTGAAAAAAAAGTACTCATTCCGTTGAGTACTTTTTTGTTTGTTGGAATGTTTTTAATCGCTAATTTTTTACTCAATTTATCTTTAGAGCTGATAGAAACAACATTTAGTGACTTATTACATCCCAAGCCATTTCATATGGATATAGGATTTCTTTTTCGAATGCCGATTGCAGAGCACCCCATTTATTACTTGGTTGTTTTCCTTGTAGTGATTGGAACAATAGTAAGAACAGTATACAAACTGAAATCTTCCTTTAAAAATTTAAATAATTATGAGAAAGGATCTAGTCGCTTTACAACAGTTGAAGAGCTGAAAAAGCAATATCGAGCCGTACCAGATCGAGAGGAACCATTTAAAGGTGGCGGTGGTGTTGTTATCTCTCGACTAGGTGAAAAAGTATTCATTGATGATAGCCCCGTAAACAATTTAATCATTGGTACAACTCGCTCTGGTAAAGGGGAAACCTTTGTATTTCCAACGATTGATGTCTATTCTAGAGCGGAACATAAGCCTTCATTAATAATCAATGATCCAAAGGGGGAAATTTTTAGCGCATCCAAAGAAACTTTGGAAAAACGAGGGTATCACATTGAAGTGTTAAATTTGTTAAACCCACTTGATTCTATGAGTTATAACTTATTACAACTGGTCAAAGATGCCTATAAAGATGGAGATTATTCAACAGCTCAATCACTATGTAAAACACTTTCTCACACCTTGTATTACAACCCAACTGTCAAAGATCCTTTTTGGCAACAATGTGCTATGAGCTTGTGCAATGCCATGATATTAGCCGTTACAGATAAATGTATTGCGGAAGGAACAGAAGAAAAGATTACAATGTATGCAGTAGCAAATATGTTATCAGAACTTGGATCAAAAGAGGTAATCGTAGATCCAAAAGCAGATCCACAAAATGCATTAGATTTATACTTTGAAGGGTTGCCAGCAGATAGTGTTGCGAAAATGCAATATGCAACCTCAAACTTCTCGAAAGGAACGACACGAGGCGGAATTTTCACCCAAACAATGAACGGACTCTCTATCTTTACGTTCGATGAAATTGCAAAAATGACTTCGAAAAACAGTGTGGATTTAAAATGTGTAGGGTTTGGAAAAACGATAAAAGGAAAAGTAACATCTAGAAAACGAGTAGAAATTGTCTTTCCGGATGGATCAATGGAGTCTATCAAAGCAGATATTACAGGACGTTTTTCATTGGATTTTAAGCAAGTAGTAAAAGTCGGGGATACAATCCAATTGAGTGAAAAGGGAACTGATAAAAAGAAAACATCTATTTCTATTACGAAAATAGATGAAAAGACGGGTCATACAGAATTTAAAGTAGTAGAAGAAAATGAAGATATACAGATAACGACAGTGGATTATTTTGATAAACCAGTTGCAATTTTTATGATTACACCTGACTATGATTCTTCAAATCATGTCATTGCTTCTATTTTCGTAAGACAGCTCTACTTCATATTAGCCAAGGGTGCATCCCTTGCTCGTGGTAATGGGTGTCATCGTGAAGTAGTATTTATTTTGGATGAGTTTGGCAACATGCCGAGTATAGAAGGAATGGCAACGTTAGCAACGGTTTGTTTGGGAAGAAATATCCGTTTTAATCTCATCATTCAAGCATATTCACAACTAAAAAACAAATATGGAGATGATGCAGATACCATTGATGGCAACTGTGGGAATACCATTTATATATTAACAAACGACCAACAGACAGCCGAAAGAGTATCGAAGAAGCTTGGGAACAAGACAATTAACACACTTTCCCGAAGTGGAAAAGGTCTCTCTACAGATAAAAACAAAACCGAAAGTCTAGATCAACGACCACTTTTAACACCAAATGAACTTATGAGTCTTAAAGAAGGAGAAACTACTGTTATTCGTGTAATAAAACGTCAAGATAATAATCGAACACGTATCAGACCACGACCAATTTATAATACGGAAGAAACAGCCTTAAAATATAGATGGGAATACCTAGGGGGAGAGTTCGATACAGATAAATCTATTTTAGATATAGATATAGACTCCCTACATGATGATGTAGATCCTAAAAAACTCATTGTAGATTTCCTAGGAGAAAGAAAGGCAGAACAAATTGAGAAAAAAACATCAGAACCAGAACAAGTACAAGAACAAGAAGCTTCTTCCCAAATAGAGACAACGCAGCCAGTAGAAGAACCAACAATGATGGGAATTGATGAAGAGATTCCGGAAGAGGCGTTTCAGCAGGAAGATAGCCCGTTTAATTCCCTCTCCATTGAAAATTGGAAAGAAAAAACGGTTAATGAATTTTTCGAATCTGATTTAGCGGTTTTGAAACTGGTTGATAAGTTCTTTTTAGCACAGTTAGGCAAATCAATAGATGAAGTTGAAAATCAAGAAATGGGCGAGTTTTACAGTGAATTTCAAATGTTAGCTCACAATGACCACATCGACAAAAGTGTTTACCAAGCAGTCGAAAACAAGATTAATCGAATCTTACGTGATTTAGAAGAAAAAGAACAAGTGACGAGTTAGAAAAGCACTCAAATGATTGAGTGCTTTTTTGAATCCAAACTAAAGGAGGAAGAGGGAATGTGCGTACCGACAATAACGGATAAAATGCAATTGATTTTAGATAGTTACTCGCCGTTTGTAACAGAAGAAAATGAGGTCATTCTTGGTCTAGAAGATGCGGTTCTTTTCCTTTCAGTAGATCGGGAACAAAAAGGGAAATTGATTATTCGTATTGACAGACTGAATGAAAGGGTGAATTGGACAGCAAAGGAAGTATTAGGGCAGTAGTAAGCAAGAGAGGAGGATAAATGGTGAAAGATGAAGAGGTTTTAAAAACTATAGAAGCGTTCTCGGATTATCTTCAAGTAGGAGACATCGTGAATTATGTATTGCGTTGGTTAGGATGGTTCCTAATTGTAGGCTTATCTTTAGTTGTAGATGCTTTAGAAGGTGTGACAGATGCCATTCTGGGGATTAAAGGATTCTTTAATTCACCGGAAATACAAAATTTTGTTGATATGTTATATCCATTGTTTGTCGTTCTTTTAGCCATATCATTTTTATATATTGGCTACATGTTCATTATGAACAAACAAATGAACCGTTCTCAAATTATCATCAATATTTTTGTAACACTGAGTGTACTTTGTTTATTAAGTACTGGTATGACAAAGGTTGATAAGTTCACCGATGATGCCATAGCAGTTGTAAAATCAGAACAAAAAGGCTCTTTGAGTGATGAAATTATTAAGAAGAACATAACAGATATAGCAGTAATAGATGAAAATAAATGGAAAAAGAAAGAAGACATGAGTCTGAAGAATCATATTCCAGAAAAAAACATTAGACAGATAGATATTACTGAAAAAATAGATAAAGATTTTGAGTTTGCAAAGGATAAAAAGTTATCAGATGAGGGACAGAAAATATTAAAAAATAAAAGAGTAATGGATGGGATGGGAGTCGCATCTTTAGCAGAATTGAAAGATGGTTGGTTTGATTTCTTCCCAGAAAAGTATTATCGCTGGCATTGGAATTTTTGGAATATATTCTTTACCTTACTGATAACAGGTGCAACGTTGTTATTGGTGAGTATTAAATTAGCTAGGTTATTTTATGAATTGGCATTTAACTACTTGTTAGCGAACATATTAGCACCAGCCGATGTTGCGAATGGTCAAAAGTTAAAAGCCGTATTATCCAATATCCTCAATATATTTATAGCAACGATTATGATATTCCTATCTTTGAAGCTATATATAATGGGAACAGCGTTTCTTCATGACAAATTAAATGGTGTACCGTATCTGATTGCATTAGCGGCATTTAGTATGGCAGTTCTAGATGGCCCGTCAGTCGTAGAAAGGTTATTTGGGATAGATATTGGATTAAAGAGCAGTTGGGGCATGTTAGCAGGTGGTTTCGCACTTGGTAAAGGAATTGGCGGTCTTGCAAATTCCAAGCCAATGAAGGGTCTAGGGAATATGATTGGAAAAGGAGCGAAAGGCGCAGCACAAGGAACTGGTGTTGTAGCAGCAAAAACAGCGAGTGCAGCAGCTACAACAGCAAGTGCGGCAGTGATGGCAACAGGTGGCATGGCTGGTATCATAAGTGGTTTGAAAAAAGGGAATGAGTCGGAAAAGAAAGAGTCCTTGCAAGATCAAATAAAAAAGGCGGATCAGAAGAAAGCAAATGGTAATGATTTAGCAAATAAAGAAAAGGAAAAAGGTAACTTAAATAAGGAAGAAGATAAAAAGAATGGTGGTAATCCATCTATTCAAGAAGATATGAAAAAAGAAGGGAATGAAAAACCAGAGGTAGCAAGTGGGCAAGAATCAGGAAAAACAAGTCTTCAAGATGAAATGAAGGAGGCTGGAAAAGTAAGTGGAGCAAGTGAAGGAAATCAAGCAGCAGGAGGAGTAAGACAGGGAGCAAGTGAAGGAAGCCAAACACCAGGAGGAGTAAGGCAGGGAGCAAGTGAAGGAAGCCAAACGCCAGGAACAGTGAGACAAGGAGCGAGTGAAGGAAGCCAAACACCAGGAGGAGTAAGACAAGGAGCAAGTGAAGGAAGTCAAACACCGGGAACAGTAAGACAAGGAACAAGTGAAGGAAATCCAACAGCCGGAGCGGTAAGGCAAGGAGCAAGTGAAGGAAGTCAAACACCAGGAGGAGTAAGACAAGGAGCAAGTGAAGGAAGTCAAACACCAGGAACAGTAAGACAAGGAGTAAGTGAAGGAAATCAAACATCAAGACCAGTATCAAGTGGAGGAAGCCCGGCACCAATGGAAACATCAAGACCAGCACCAGGTGGAAGTAGCCCGGCACCAATGGAAACATCAAGACCAGCACCAGGTGGAAGTAGCCCGGCACCAATGGAAACATCAAGACCAGTATCAAGCGGAAGTAGCCCGGCACCAATGGAAACATCAAGACCAGTATCAAGCGGAAGTAGCCCGGCACCAATGGAAACATCAAGACCAGTACCAAGTGGAAGTAGCCCGGCACCAATGGAAACATCAAGACCAGTACCAGGTGGAAGTAGCCCGGCACCAGTGGAAACATCAAGACCAGTATCAAGCGGAAGTAGCCCGGCACCAATGGAAACATCAAGACCAGTACCAAGCGGAAGTAGTCCGGCACCAGTGGAAACATCAAGATCAGTGCCAAGCGGAAGCAGCCCGATTATTCCTTATGAAAGTGATAAAGAAGTGGCAGCAAGTAGAAGTCAGGAAACACGGACATTAGGACAATATACAACGGATAAAGTTAAAAATACTACATCATCCATGAAACAAAAAGTAAGAGGAGTGCAAGAACGAATTAATACTTCTGAAACGGTACAGAATACAAAGCGTTTTTATCAAATGGGTCAAAATACAGGTAAAAGTTGGAGAGATATTGTGAGCAAAAATAATACAGATAAAAAATAAGCGTAATCGTACGCTTATTTTTTATTGTTGAAAAGGAGGGAATCCCGATGAGAAGCTATCGGATTCCGAAGGAAATCAGTACAGAATTACGGATTAATAAAGTGCTTTATTTAATAGATTTCTTTTTATTAATTGGTTTATTAGTTGTAACGATGATTCTTAGGAACTTCGTACATGATTCCTTTCAATTACCATTTGTTATTTTCATGGCAGCTATTGCAATTATCATGATTTGGCGACCAAGTACGAATCCTCAAAAACGAATGTATGAAGTGTTGATTATTACATTGCTAAGAAGAAAAGGCGCATATTGTGCCATTGATAACGATCAATAAGGGAGGGATCACATATGGCGTTATTCAGCGAAAAAGATGTAGAGAAACAAGAGCCAAAACAACTAGAAAGACCGAAGAAAAAAGCATTTCGATTTAACGAAAAAAATGTAAAAGAATCACTTTCTGAACCAAAAGAAATTGTTAAGGTGATACCCAACAAAAAGAAAGAAGAAGAAAAAACAAAGGTAGAAAGAAACGTAAAAAAACAGAAGAAAGAAAAGCCAAAGAAAGATGTTTCGAAAAAGAAAAATCCAAAACTTTTAGGTTTTTTATCTAGAAAAAAGAAAGAAGCACCACCAAAGGTAAAGAAAAGTATTGCGGAAATTATGCAAATCGTAGATATGACGGAGGATGGCATATTTGAGCTGAAAAATGAGGAGTTTTTAGAAATTCTTCAAGTTGAAGGTGACGATATGTTCTCTAAGAATAGCGATGAACAAGCATTTGTTATTTTCTCACATGCGTATTTTTATCAAGCCTACAAACAGTCCATTAAACTCGTTTTTTTAAACTTCCCATGTCAAACTACTGAACAGCAACGATATATAGAGAAGAAAATTAAAGAGTGTACCAGTCCTTTGTATGAACGAATTTTAAATCAGAAGTTAAAAGAACTTCAGTTTTTAGAATGGGGAAGAACAAATCGGGAAGCCTTCTTATTTATTTATGGAGAAACGGAATTAATCGTAAAAGAACGTGTGGATGCAGCAAAGCGATATATCAAACGCTCTACCGAACTATTAGAGGTGGATGAAGAGAAAAAGCTAGAGCTTATGTTTAAATTGTTTAATCAAAATGCAAAATTGGGAACGAAAAATATATGGTAGTGAGGGGGAAACAACATGTTTGCGTTCAAAAGTAAAAAATCCAAAAAGGAAAAACAAAAAGAACTAAAAAAGAAAAAAGGTTACAATCCTTATTTAGTAGCTAGAGTCCAACCACAAGGGGGTGTAAGTTTTAAAGAAAGTTATGTGCAAACAGGTGATGGAGTGGGTAATTGTATTCATGTGTTTGACTATCCAACAGAGGTAAATGATTTTTGGCTAGAGCAAATTATGAATATGCCCAATGTGATTACAACACTAGATGTAATGAGTGATGACCGAAAAGAGGTTGTTGAATCCATTAATAAATCCATGAGTGAACAAAGTGTTCGTCATGATACAGCGAAAGATAATATAGATCGGATTGATGCGAAAAATGAATTCTTAGAGCTGGAAGCTCTTTATACGGACTTAAAACAAGGTGAAGTCATGAAGCGTATTCACATCCGTATCTATGTTTCCGCTAGAACATTAGATGAGTTAGAAAAACAAGTGAAAGAAATCATGGAAACATTAGAATCCTATAACTTTCGCGGAGCTGTCTTTTTAAATGAACAAGAATATGAATGGGATGCACTCGTAACGAGTTTTGATACACAAAAAAACTATGTGAACCGAAGAAAAGGGAAAGAAATTCCGGCAGTCAGTTTGGCTGGTGGATGTCCATTTCACTATTCTTATTTGCACGATCCATACGGTACGTATTATGGAACAACGAAAACAAAAGGAAATGTTATTTTTGATATTTTTCATAAAGACAAACAAAGAAAGAGTTATAACGGTGTAATGGTTGGAAAGCCTGGTGCTGGAAAATCAACCTTACTCAAAAAGAAAGCCGTGGATTATGCAAGTAAAGGACATTTTATCCGTATTTTTGATATTGTAGGTGAATTCGAGGAAACAGTACGTGACTTGAATGGAAAAACAATTGCATTAGATGGATCACAAGGTCAAATTAACCCACTTCAAGTATATAAGACAGCAGAAAGTGAGGAAGTTAGTTTCATTCAGCATTTATCTAAAATGACAACTTTTTATCGCTTTATTGCACCAGAAGCAAAAGATGATGAAATTAAAGAGTATGAAAATTTGCTTCGAAAATTATATATTCGTATGGAATTATGGAATGATAAAAAGGGAGCAACAAATGAAATTACAACAAGAAAACCAAAAGAATATCCTATTTTCTCTGATTTTTTAAATTTTGTTCGTAAAGAGTTATATCAAGATGTAGTAAGTAAAAAGCACCATGAAAATTTAGGAGACAGTAGAATCCATCGTTTAGAATTAATTGAATTAAATCTTATGAATCTAGTAGAAGTGTATGCACAATTATTCGATGGGCATTCTACAATTGAAGATTTCAAGAAAGAACAAGTTGTATCTTTTTCCTTACGGAATATATCCAGTTCTAAAGCAGAAGTGTTTCAAGCGCAAATCTTTAATGTGTTAAATCTCCTATGGGATGAAATGATATCAAATGGTGCGCCTCAATTAAGAGCCTTTAACAAAAAGCAAATTGCTTTTGAAGATGTCATTCGATATTTCATTATTATTGACGAAGCACATCATATAATTAACACACGAAAAGAAAGTGCTCACGCTTTACAATTTTTAATAAAATTTAGCCGAGAAGACCGAAAATATTTTGCAGGTCTTTTATATGCAAGTCATACAATTCGAGATTTTGTACCGGAAGGATCTTCACAAGAAATGATTGATGAAATTAAAAAGCTTTTTGAACTTACACAGTACAAATTTATTATGCAACAAGATAATAACAGTTTAGATATGTTAAGAAAAGTATTTGCAGGACAGTTAAGTGAAAGTGAGATTGCAGCGATTCCACATTTGCCAACAGGGGATGTCATCTTAAGTATTGGGGCTGTAAAAAACATTCACTTCCATGTAGAAGTAACGGACGAAGAATTGATGTTATTCGGGGGAGGTGCTTAATACCATGCATCTAGTTTTAAAGATTATACCAAGGAAATGGCTCATCACTTTAGCACTAATTGTGATGGGTCTTTTTTCTTTTCTTCTACTTGGAGTAATGAGTATTTTTATTGCGGCAATGGGTGGAGAGAGTGGAACAGACACAGGTGATATTACGTATACAGGTGAAGGGCAAGTCATGAATGTTTCGCCTGAAGTTCTAAAATGGGAACCTACGATTCGGAAGCATGCGAAAGAGTTTGGCGTGGAACCGTTTGTTGCTTTAATGCTTGCCCAAATGATGCAGGAAAGCGGAGGCCGAGGTAGTGATCCGATGCAATCATCAGAGGGTGCATTTAATACGAAATATTGTAAATCACCAAACTGTATTACTGATCCCGATTACAGCATTTGGGCTGGCGTACAGGAGTTTAAACATGCGATAGAAAGAGCTGGTGTAACGAGTCCTGGTGACATGGATCATATCAAAACAGCCCTCCAAGCGTACAACTTCGGAACAGGATTTTTTGATTTTGTTAACTCAAATGGTGGTAAATATACAAAGGAATTAGCGATAAAATTCTCACAGGAGCAATACAAAAAAGTAGCCCACACGGGTATGTATCATTGTCTTAGACCAGAAGCCGTGCCGTATCAAGCGTGTTATGGCGATATCCTGTACGTCGATGCGGTTTTGAAATATTATCAACCGGGTTCTGTCGTTTCTGGTGGTGGAGGAAATCCAGGAAGTGGAGGAAGTAGCGGTTCAAAAGTTGCCGATGTAGGTCGTCAATGGATAGGGCGTTCTACATATGTATTTGGTGGTGGACGTAACACAAATGACATTGCAAGAGGGATTTTTGATTGTAGTAGTTTTGTACGCTGGGCATTCGAACAAGTAGGGATGTATACCAGTCCGATAGGAGCTGTAAGTACGGAAACATTAAATAAAATCGGTACAAAAGTATCAGCAAATGATATGAAACCGGGTGATGTTATTTTCTTTGATACCTACAAGCATGACGGACACGTTGGAATTGTGATTGATAAAAACACATTCATTGGATGCCAAACAAATAAAGGTGTTTCCATTGAAGATTTAAATAATCCGTATTGGCAAAAAGTCTTTTCTGGTCATGTAAGAAGGTTCTAAAAATATGAAAAAGTAAAGGGGAAATTACAATGAAATTAATAGAAGCGCCAATTAAGGGATTTGAAAATGCAGTTATAAAACCATCGAATTATTTGATTGAAAAAGATGGTGATAATTTTCTATTACATCGGGAATTGAAAGCAAACGAGATAGCACACTTTATAGAGCACAATATATTTGACTATGAAGGGAAAACATATTTATGGGTGGTAGCAAATTTCCCTTCAGAAGAAGCGGCTAAAACAGGAATACAATCCTACTGGAATGCTACTAAACAACTAAACGATATTACGAAGTAAAGGAGGAATGGATATGAAAGATAAACGAAAATCTTTGTTTATTGTGTTTGTCATTTTAGTTGTAGGTGTGACAGCTTTTAATATCTATTTGAGCAAAAAATCAATGAGTGATGGCAAAGAAAAACAGTTAAAACTTTCAAATGAATTACTAACAAAACAAAATGAAGACTTAAAAAAACGACTTGATAAGGTGCTTCCTTCCGCACAAGAACAACAAAGAAGGGCGTATTTATCGACAGCCGAAACGTTTATTCAATTATCATTTCATCGAGAAAAAGAAGGCTACAGTGAGCGAAAAGAAAAAGCAAAATCCATTATGAGTGAAGAACTTTTACAACAATTTTATCCAACTGATAAATACGAATTAGGAGATACGTATAAAACGAAACCAATAGAAATGAAGTTTTATTTACAAGAAAATGAACCAGATAAAGAGGAGGTAAATGTGTTAGCTGAATTTATAAATGTCACGACAGATTCAACGCAAAACCGAGAAGAAAAAGTAAACAATGTGTTGCGAATCATCATAAAAAAAGAAAAGGAAACCTGGCGAGTTACAAGTGTGGAAGAGTTAAATATGAAAGTATTATAACAAAAAAAGTGGGGTGAGTGTGTGATAGGTGCAATCAGTAAGAAGAGTGAAAGAATCAATTTGAGAAGAAATAAGTCGTGGATCTACCTAGCAATTATCAGCTTTCTATTTTTAGGTTTTTTTGCTTTCTTGACATCTAAAATCTACATGCCGAACGATGAAAAACTATTCCATACGGAAACGAATAAAGTAATCAAGTTGTCAGGGATGGGAAAATTGATTGTAGAGCAAAGGGAGTATAATCCACATAAAAATTTCATTGAAATTCGATTTCGGATAGAGGGATATGAGGAAACAGGGTTTACGTTTAAGGCACAAGAAAAAGGAAATCCAGGTGTTCAATTACCTGTCAAAGTGTTGTATGAAGAGAACGGGAATTACGTGATAGAAGTCAAAGAATTATCTCCAAATTGGGGAGCGTTAGCTTTAGATATTTACAATAAAAACAGTGAAAAGGAACAAATGGATATTCGGAAGTTTACACAAGATGTTAACGAGTACGAAGATGAAAATACAAGTACAAAGAGTCCAAATAAACTTGTTCAGACGATTTTTACCGATCAAAGAAAAACAAAAGCAAATGATGAATTGTTAGCTGAAAATAAAAAAATATATGAGTTGGATTTTATAGAAAGAGACAAAAAAGATATTGAAACGAAGATCGAAAATTATGGGAAGGCAATCAAGCTTGAAGAAGAAAATGGGAAGACAGTTTTTGAGAAAGTGAAAGAACTGAAAGATGAAATGAAGTACCAAACAGAAGCGGAAAAAACGGAAACTCAATCGAAGATAGCATCCTTAGAATCTAAAATAAAATCATCAGAAAAGAACATTGAATTGTTTAAAGGAGAGCAAAAAATTGCACGAGATAAGATCAAAAAATTAGAGCAAAAGGCACAAGAAATTAATAAAAACTGAAAAAAGTCATGTCGTCAGTGAGTACTCACCAGTGCAATTTGGGTACTCAGTGAGTGCTCGTTTGGTGAATTTTGTATACTCATTCAGTACTCAGGTGTTTGATTTGTGTCATCAGTGAGTACTCACCTAGAGGATTTTCTTGCCCCCATCGTTTTGCTAGGCTCCGCCTAGCCCCACACCCTCGGTGGGGGCAAAAACCCCTTATGCTCTTCTCACTATTTTTGGTGCTCTACCCTCAATTACAGAAAGGAGCGGAAATTGTGAATCTAAAAATAAGAGATATAGATCCAGTTGCCTTAAAGAAAATAGATGAAATCGCAAAAAGGAAAGGAGTATCCAGGCAAAAATTTTTGAAAGCTCAAATTGAAATGTTGGCATTTTTTCAGCAACAAAATAAAAGAGAAATGGAATTAGAAAATCTCATTGAAAAAAACATCCATATGATGAGTGATTGTTATAGCGCAATGGAAAAAATGAATGAGTTTATTCAAATGATGATGCAGGATGTTGAAAATGAGTAATGCCGTTCCTGTTCAGTCTTCAGTCACACCAGGTGTTGTTTTAAAAACGAAATTTGTGTTGCCAAGTTCGGACGCTTTTCAGAACTATATTGAGTATGTAGACCGGGAAGAAGCACAAAGTGAAGTGAAGCTGAATCCGAAAATGTTTGAAACGTACCAAGACTATATGGGGAATTCAGAAAAGACATCGGCACTATTTACGGAACACGCAAATCGTTTAACAGAAAGTGAAAAAAAGTCCTTAAAGGAAATGTTTAAAACCGCTCATGAGAATGGAAGTATCATGTGGCAAGATGTCATTTCTTTTCATAATCCCTGGTTAGAGAAACAAGGAATTTATGATGAGAAAACAAAAACATTGGATGAAAAAAGGTTAATGGATGTAACACGGCTTGCGATGAAGGAAATGCAGAAAAGAGAGGGGTTGGAAAAAAGCTCTATCTGGTCGGCAGCCATTCATTTTAATACAGATAATATTCATATTCATGTGGCAACTGTTGAACCATTTCCAACGAGAGAACGTGGCAAAAGAAAACCAAAAACATTAGATGCGATGAAGGGGAAAGTCGTAAATAATTTGTTAGATCGTAAGCAAGAGCAAAAACAAATTAATGATTTAATTCGAAACAATATGGTGGGAATTAAAAAAGAGAATTCCGTTTTTGATTGGCGCAATCAACATTTGAAACCGTTGTTTTTACAAATCTATAAACAGTTACCAAGTGATAAAAGACAGTGGCAATATAGCTACAATACGATTCAACCATTAAAGCCGGAAATTGATGAATTAAGCAGTCGATATATTCAACACCATCATAAAAAAGATTACGATCAGTTTCTCCAAAAGTTAGATAAAGAAGTGCAAGTTTTTAAAGAAGCATATGGGGAAGGAAAGTATGATAAGAAGCAATATGAAAATTACAAGACGAATAAAATCAGTGACCTGTATAAAAGAATGGGTAACGCCTTTTTACAAGAAATGAAGGCATATGATAAAGAACAAAAGAGAATCCATCACATGAAAAAATCAAAGCCGTTTCAAAAATTTCAACAGAGTGTATCTATTCAGTATTCTATGAGGAAAGTGGAACGTGCTTTTAAAAGTGAATATGAAAGTTGGAAGAACCAAAAGTACTACGAACGTATGCAAAAAGAAAGTGCATATCAAAATGAGAGGGGTTATTAAATGAGTACAATTAGAAGACAGGTAACGATGGATCAAGAGACAGAGGATTATATAAAGGATTATATGGAGGAACACGGAATTCGATATACAGGGGAAGCAATGGGAAGAATTTGCAAGGAGCATGAAGCGGCAAAAAATACAGAATGGTCGTTAAATTATGTAACGGAAGTGGTATCAAAAAACTTACACGATGTGTTGAAAAGTGAATTAACAAAAATTCGTCTCGGTGCAAATAGTGCGGATAGAAATACGCAAATTTTAGTTGAGTTATTAAATGGTTATTTCTTTTTAGAGGGCGTAGATAGCATTATAACGACTGATAAACAGGAGATGGAAAGTGTGAAGATGGCAAAGAAAACTGTGGAAGAACGAATTAGTCATGCAAGACAAAAACGCTTAGATCATGAGGCATCAAAGAACAATGTAACGTAAGCTACATTGTTTCTTTTTATAAAAAAACAGGAGGTTATTTAGATGTTATTATTTCGTGAAGATATCGCATTAGGAGTCATTAAAGAAATTGGAGAAGATGAAATTGTGTTACTCGTAAAGGATAAAGAATTAGTAATTAAAATTACAAGAGAACAAGTGAGAGAACTGGCAGTCCATGTCATGAATCAAGAAAATATGTTAGTTCCGGTTAATGTAAAAACTCATGAGCTTTTCTTTGATACAACTGAAAGATGGAATGAAGAAGACATGGAGGAATTGCAAAGAGCAAGTGAAAGAGTAGGAGAAGATCATGAGTAAAAGTTATAAGAAAAAGTATCAAACAAAATCACCGGAAGAAAAGAAAGAAGCGGTGCAAGCTTTAACAAAAAAGATGGAAAAAAGCGTAGAAGGTTATTTTCGTACACCGGGAGATTTAAAAGAGTATTTAACGTTTATGGCAAAGTTTTATCACTATTCACCATCTAATATTTCATTAATACAGAGTCAATTCGAGGGAGCCAGGGCAGTTGGTTCCTTTTCTTTTTGGAAAGAAAAAGGATTTCCGGTTAAGAAGGGTGAGAAAGGAATTAAAATCCTTATTCCAAACCGAACTGTAGCAAAATTCAAAGACAAAGAAGGCACTTGGAAAACAGTAACTAAAGCAAGTGAGGAAGAGAAAAAACAAATCGAATCTAAAAGCGTAGAAGTGATACCTGGTCGCTTATATTTTGCTGTGGGCCATGTGTTCGATGTGTCGCAAACGAACGCAAAAGCCGAAGATCTTCCCCGTATCTTTCCGAATCGTTGGCTGGAAGGAAGTGTTACAGATTACAAGAGTTTGTACAAAGGAATGGAAGCCATTGCGGAAAAAAACGGTGTGAAAATCATTGCACCAAAAGCGGAGCTGGGTGTTTCAAAAGGTGTGAGCTATACCCTAACAAAAGAAGTTGCCTTGAATCCACGGAACAGTGAATTACAAAATGTAAAAACCTTACTTCATGAATTGGCGCATGCCAAACTTCATACAGCAGAGACACATTTGAACTACACAGCACCAGAAAAAGAGTTCCAAGCAGAAATGACAGCTTATGCCGTTTCTTCTTATTTCGGGATTGATACAAGCGAATATTCTTTAGGGTATTTAGCGAGCTGGACACAAGGAAAAGAGATGAAAGATAAAACGAAGCTATTGAAAGAAGTACATGAAACGTCGATTGAATTTATTGAAACAATTGAAAACACACTAGAAAAGGAAAAAGAACAAATAAATGAAAAAGAGGTGGAAAGTGTGGCAAATAGAAATGAAAAACAGGACGAAAAAAATATTTTATTGGTCGAATTTATGAGTTTAAGTAACACGACACAAGAGCTTGTTTCTGTTGCAGAGTTAAGGGAACAAGCGGATAGAAACCGAGCGTTTGAGCCCGTAGAAGGCGCAGAAAAATTGAGTGATAAAGAATTTATTGATGCATTTAATGAGGCGAATCAAGAAAAGTATGCAGCATTAAATCAGGACGAAATTAATCGTCCAACTATGCTAGTTCAATGGAGCGACAACGAAACTTTTAAGAATAATCAACTGATTCCATTTGGAGAAGCCAATGAAAAAATGGCTGAAGTTATTACAAGTATTGAAAAAGCAAGGGAAGAAGCTAGCGAAAGAGGTGAAACCATCCCTTACGATCAAGCTCGTTATCATATTGTCATTCCAAAAGAAGTAGATAGGGATTTTGGGAGAATGGAGCTTGTGAGTATGGATCGTATGAATATGGGAGATGGGGACTACAAAACGCCATATGAACAAGTATTAAACGAGAAAAGGTATCTATCGGATGAAGTGAAACAAGCGTTACGGGATGAGGTAGTGAATCATAGGGATAACAAAGAAATAACGATAGAAAAAGAACAGGAAAGTACATTAGAAAGCTTGAAAGAGGCACCTACTCATTTAGTTACAATTGAAGTGTTAGCGAAGGATATGCAAGATGAAGAGGTTGCAAGAATCCACATGATGGATGGTGTTACGAAAGATATTAATTATTTATCGGTATGGAACCAAGATAAAACAAATCCAGAAGATTTATATGTTTCTTTAATGGAGAAAAATGGAGAACGAGAAAATATCTATTTAGATAACATTTTGAAGCCAGATTTATATGAAAAGGTTCAAAGTTCTATTTTTGATGGAAGAGGAAATTTATCATTTGTCATTCATGAAAAGGATGCAAATATGAGTCTAGATGAAATCGTAAAAGATGAACGATATGGACTCTTAGTTGATAAAGCGGAGGCGCAAAAAGATTACTCATTTAATGAAAAAGAAGTGGAATTATATAAAGAAATGAAGACGGAGGGATATGCACCTATTACTTCTCTAGATCAACAAATTCAGCCTTTAAAAGAAAAGGAACCAACTACGTTAGATAAGGATTTAAGCCGAAAATTCGAGGCATACAGACGTTCACAATATGAAGAAACACCAGATAATATTGATAGTATTGTCACTCGTGTAAAAGCTGAAGAACGGTATTATACAACGAAATATGTTTCGATTGATAATGAGCTGGTAAGCCAGGAACACGTAGTAAAATTAGAAAATCAGGTGGATGAGAAGCTTGGAAAAGAAGGAGTAACGGTGAATCAGTCTACAACATCAAGTGAATTAGATATGGATAAGAAATTTCAGCCGTTGAATGGAAAACAAACGAATGATAAAGAAAAAGACAAGGAAATAGATCCTGGTAATGTAGAGCAGTCGAAGGCTTCAAAGAAATCGGGTAGAAAAAAAGAAACAATGGAGATGGAACGATGAAAAATTGTATAGCAGGAATACCAGATTAAATCATTTTTTGTTACTCAATTGAGATAGCGGAGAGTGATTTTTTTATATTTAAAAATGAAAGAGGGTAAAAGGAAAAGCCCTCTTTCTTATTTATAGAACGAAAGGAGAGAATGCCATGAATGTATGGCTGTTTGCGGGCTGTATGTTCCTTGTAGCTGTCTTTTTGAACATGTTGTTATTATTCGGTCACAGAGTAATGAAAAAGCGGAGAAATAAGAAATGGAAGCGTGAAACTGAAATTACAGATTAATAGGAGGTATTACGTATGGGGAAAACATTGTTTATTGCAGAAAAGCCGAAAGTAGCTGTTGAATTATTAAAATCACCTAGATTTAGAAACTCACAAAAGCATCCAGGAAGCAAGCCATATTATGGCTACTATGAAAATGAAAATTACATTATTAGTTGGTGCCGAGGGCATTTATTAGAACTAAAATATCCGGAGGAAATGGATGAAAGATACAAAGAATTTAATTTTAATCACTTGCCAATTATTTTAGAGCCGGAATATAAAGCGAAATCAGATAGTCTTGAACAAATTGAAATACTGGTTAAGTTGTTAAATCGTCCCGATGTAGATCATGTGGCAAACGCTTGTGACGCGGATAAGGAAGGTGAGCTTATCTATCGTGAAATAGTTGAATATGCAGGTGTGAACAAGCGAGAATCTCGCCTTTTTATCTCTTCCTATGAGGCCGCAGAGTTAGAGGGAGCATTGAACCGATTAGAACCAGGAAAAGACTATGAAGCACTTGCTCAATCGGCTAAAGCAAGGCAATACCTGGACTATATTCTAGGAATTAATGTTACGAGAGGCTGTACATCAAAACTAGCAAAAAACCAATTCTTATTGGCTTCTGGTCGTGTTCAAATGTGTATCTTGAATGAAATCCGTCAAAGGGAAATTGCAATTCAAAACTATAAAGAACAAACCTATTACAATTTGAAGCTACTAACCGAAAATGGTTTATCACCAGTAATGAAAACAGAAGAACAACTGATAGATCCATCGCCACTACAAAAGCTTGGAGATAGCTTGAAAGGAACGGATGCAATCGTAACGGAATTTAAAGAAAGTACGAGAAAAAAGAAACCAAAATTATTGTATAACTTAACTGACATTTACAAAGATGCTCACGCCAAACTGAAGATAAATGCGGAAACAGCAAAGAAACATATTCAGAGTTTGTATGAAGAAGGTTTTATTACTTACCCTCGCTCTTCATCTAGGCATTTACCCACTGAGCAAGTGGAACGAGTGAAGGAAGTAATGGCAGCATTAGAAAAAAGCTCCTATGCAAATCTCGTACAACAAGTAATCCCGTCTTCAATTACAAAAAAGCACACTACATTTAACGATGAATTAGTCAGTAGTCATTTTGCCATCATCCCAACAACAAAATTATATGTCGGGACCAACCGAAATCCATTAGAAAAACAGTTATATGACTTGATTGTAAAACGATTTATCGGGAATTTTATGAAACCAGCAATCTACCTGGTAAGAGAAGTACATTTTATAGATCAAGAGGGCAACACATACAATACAAAAGAAAAGATCCTACAAGAGAAAGGGTTTCTAAGTGTGTTTCAAGAGGATATAGAAGAGGGATCAGTTGAAGCATTTCAGATACCTATTTTACGAGAAGGGGATTCTTTCAGAATCGTTCAGTATGACTTGATTGAATCCCGAACGAAGAAACCAGCCTTTCATACCGAAAGCTCCATTTTAACCTTTATGGAGACAGCAGGACGTAAATTAGATGATGAACATTTGAAAGAACTTATGAAGGGAAAACGGATTGGGACAGTCGCAACGGAAGAAACGTTTATTCCAAAACTGTTAGAGCGAAGCTATATTGATGTTACCAGCGGTCAGATTCGAACCACTAATATTGGTCGTGCGTTTATAGATGCTTTTCCGGTAGATGAAATCAAAAATCCAGCTTATACGGCTGAAATGGAAGGGATGATCTACATGATCGAAAAGAACGAAATGAAATATGAGGAATTTGTAGAGAAAACAAATACGTTTGTAAAAGATACGGTGGAACAATTAGGCGCAATGGATGATAAGGTGTCGGATAGTATTATTAATACCTGGAATCAGCAGATTGAGGTGTGCAAATGTCCTTGTAGAAAAGGAAAAATCCTTCATAAAGGCAATTTCTATGGTTGCAGTAATTATCCGGAATGTGAAATCTCCTTACCGAAAAAAATTAAAGAAAAAGCGATTCCGGAAGCGCAAGCGAAAAAGCTGTTTGAGGATAAGAAAACAGATCTTTTAAAAGGATTTAAGTCCAATGAGAAGGAGTTTTCCGCTTATCTAGTGTTACATGAAGGGAAAGTTAAATTTCAGTTCCCAACACAAGAGGAGCTGTCATTTGGTAAATGTCCAAAATGTAAAAAAGGGGATATGCTTCATCGTAAAACATTTTATGGATGTACGGAGCATAAAAATGGATGTGATTTTATGTTACCAGCCAAGATGAAAGGGAAAGCAATCCCTGGTAATCAGATGAAGAAGCTAATTCAGTATAAAACAACGGATTTTATAAACGGCTTTCAAGGAGAAAAGGGAGAATTTACAGCGGCTATCTATATGGAAGCGGACGGAAGTTTGAAATTCCGTTTTCCAACAACTGAAGATCGTACAATTGGCAAATGTCCATTATGTAAGAGTAGAGTTCTTGTAGGGAAAAGTAACTACTTATGTGAGAAATACAAAAAAGGTTGTGACTTCATTATTTTTGGTACATTCTCTGGTAAAAATCTAAGTAGTAACCATGTGAAAAAGTTATTAGAAAAAAATGTAACGGATCAGATTAAAGGGTTTATCTCGAATAAAAACGGGAAAAAATTTGATGCGCGTTTATCATACAGCGTACAGGAGAAGCGATTAAAATTCTTATTCGGCAAATAAAAATTGAATGCATGTAAAAGAGGACTAGGAAACGGAATAGTCCTCTTTTTTATTTCATTTTATAGAGTAAAGGGGGGATTCCGTAATGGCACATGTCAGTACGGAGGATGCGATGAAAGCAAGAAAAGTTGACTTGATTTCATATCTGGAAGCAAAAGGAGAAACGTTTAAGAAAGAAGGAAATTATTATCGTCATACGGAACATGACAGTCTCATCATTAAAGGGAATCAATACGCCTGGAATAGTCGAGGGGAAAAAGGATATGGAGCGATTAGCTTTGCGATGATGTACTATGAAATGACATTTCCGCAAGCTGTATTAGACATCAATAAAGGGGATTACAAAGAGCTTGATCGTTCAAAAGCTGAAGAGGAACGCAAAAAAGAGCAGCAGCCTTTTAGTTATCCCAAACACCTGGAAGTAAATAAGCAAACAGAGATAAAAGAATATCTAATTCATGAACGGAAAATAGATCCTCGCTTGGTGAATTGGCTGGTTAAAAAGGATCTCATCGCCCAGGATAAGAAAAATAATGTGGTTTTTAAATGGAGGGAAGAAGGAGGAAAAGGGCAAGTTATTGGTATGAACCGTCAAGGTACAGTCAAAATGGAGAATAAAAGAGGAAGCTTTAAGCAAATTGTCCCGAATTACGAAAGAATCAATGCTGGTTTTACAGTTGATGTGGGTAAACCGGATAAGATTTATTTTTATGAAGATCCGATTGATATGTTATCTCATTGGAGTATCAAGCAAAATAATATTCAAAACGCTCGCCTGGTTTCTATGCATGGATTGAAGTCAAAAACAGTGATTCAATCTTTAATGGATGCGAAAAAAGAAGGGCACGATATTAAAGAGGTCATAATGGCAGTTGATAATGATAAGGCTGGGAAAGACTTCATTCAGACAATGAAATGCTTTGTAGATCTTAAAGAGGATATTCCAACGAATGAAAAAGATTGGAACGATGTCCGGAAAAAACAAGTGAGTGAGCAACAGGCAAAAGAAACAGCCCAACCAAAGAAAATGAAACCAATTAAAGAGGTGGAGCGAAGTGTCTAATCTACCAGAAATGCCAAACATATTACAAATTTTGATGTATGGTTTTATCCTTTATGTTCTTTTTCGTATTTGTAAATTCATGTACCGGAAGATCCAGGAGCGAAGAATATTAAAACGAATGGCTAAGTCTGGTATTCGTTTTATAGACAAAATGGACGGACGTCAATTCGAAGTATACCTAAAAGCTCTCTTTCGAGAGTTGGGTTATTCTCCAACAGTCACAAAACAGTCAAATGATTTCGGGGCTGATCTGGTATTGAAGGGGAAAAATCGTATTGTAATCCAGGCAAAACGCTACGGGATGAAAAATAGAGTCGGCATTAGTGCCGTGCAAGAGATATATGCAGCACAAGCCTATTACAAAGCACAAGAGGGCTGGGTTGTAACAAACAGTGTGTATACAAGACAGGCGAAAGAATTAGCGGAGGCATGCCATGTAAAACTTATAGATCGTTTAGAACTTCAGAAATCGATTAATAAAATTAATCCCGAATATTCGGCTGAAGATGTGTATCAAGGGGTAACACCTGCAGAACGGAAATGTCCAACATGTAAACATGATTTAGTCGTTCGTAATTCGAATAAATCAGGAAATAAGTTTTTTGGCTGTTCACAATATCCCACATGTACACATACAGAACCAATTAATACATGAGCTGTGATGAAAATCCGGCTCTTTTTTATTTGTTAAAAGAATACATGAAAAAAATCAATTCAACTAAAAAACGACCCTTCAGATTTAGTTGTATGGGGTTTTGATGGAGTTATTAATATAATAAGTCGTATTTGTTGTAAAAACGCATGTAAAGGGAGAAAGGGAATTTATATGCGTTTTTAGGTTTTTTAGGAAAAATAAAAAGGGTAGCCATTATTTACGACTTAACCCTTTGTCTACAATCTGACGAATTGCTTCGTTTCGATTCTTCAGCTTATTTTCATGCCAATAATTTTCTATTTGTTCTACTTGTTCTTTTGTAAAAGTAACTAAAATTTGAGTGTACTTATCTTTATTAACAGCCATATTAAAACCTCCTCTATAAAAAATATTATAAGTTATATAACTTATATTGACAACTAGAAAAATGAGTAATAGAATGATTATATAAGTTATATAACTTTATTGAGGAGGTTATTACATGGAACGGAAAGTTAAAAAGATGATGGCTGATCTTCAATTTATTATGAATCATGGTCAAATCAGTGTAGATTTTATGGATCAAGGATATAAAAGAATGCTTTTTAGTGCATTAGAAGCTACGGGAAAACGGTTTAATGTGCATACCAATGAACATAATGAAACAACCTTGTTCTTAGAGTTAGTTTAGTAAATTTACGCAATGAGGAGCTGTTAATAGTGGAGCAGTTAACCATTTTTGACGTAATGGATGAAACTAAAAATAAGCTTTATGAGGTATTAGAGAAAAATGGATTAGATTATAAGATTCATAAGTACTATTTATATTCGAATTATGAGGGAGCTGTTCAATATTACTATATAAGAACAACTGACAATACAATTATTGATTTGTGTATCTCTGATTTTCCAGAAATTTTCGCTATCCATAAAGGATTTAGTGATAAACAAATTAGAAAAATTTACAACTGGAACTTATAAGTTATATAAATAACAAACTTAATTATTGGAGGAATGAAAAATGAAAATTTGTGTATCTGAGTGGAAAACATTGAAAAAAGAGACAAAGTTAAAGCTATTGCGCTATGCGATGTTAGAAAGCAAGTATAAGTATGCAAAATAAAAGCTCTTCATTTGCAGAAGCAAACAAAGAGCAAAGTCATGAGTGACCGTCGAGGAAAGAAATTGGCAGGTTTCTTTCCTCTATATTTTAACATATAAAAAGTTGTAGAGAAAAGGGGCGTGTAGGATGGAAGAAGGTCGTATTTCCTTTCAGCAAGGGTTTAAAGAATTTCTTATTATGATGTGTACAGAGATAATAAAGTTGTTTAATTTACAATAAAGTCATTTAAAAAATAATATAGTAGTTTAAAAATCCTTCTTCTACTAACGAGGCAGGTTAGTGGAAGAAATAGCAAGTGGGTTTAACTAGGAGAAGTGTCGATGACATTACAGAAGACACCGAGGTGTCTTCTGTTTTTTAAATTAAGGATATCGATAAATTAAGATTTATTTACTTAACATTGTACTTATTTTCGGACCGAGGCATCTAATCGGTGAGTATATACAAACCAAGTAATGCTTGCTGTTAATAATGTTGACGAAATTAAAGCTGTAAGAACACTATATGTTTGCCAAATAAGTATCGTTGACCAATCGAAGGCAAAAAACATTATACACTGGGCAATCGTAGCGATTAGGAAAATAATTGTTACGATTGTTCTCTTTTTTGTCATTGGCTGCTGCTCATTCGTTTTCCTTTTTCTTAATCCTAAGAAAAATAACAGAACGGCTAATAGGCAAAGAATAATTGTGGTAGACGACAAAATGATGTCCAAAAGCTGTGTGCCACTTATCTCATATGACTGAGTTAGATTGCCGTTTAATATATTTTTAACTTGTAGTACCAGGTTTATATTGGTATTTGCGCCGTTGCTCAGTAAGCAGATGGCTGTTCTTTCATTTGGCAGTATGGCTACTTTGGTACTAAAATTTGGATTACCCCCAGTGTGTTCTATAAACGTTTGTTCGGCGTTTACCGACCAACCTGCCGCATAATACATATCATTGACAGCCGAAACAGACATATCACCCCTATGTGATTTTTCGATGGCCCTGTGAAATATTTCGGGTATGTCCTGCACGATACCCATCTGTATGCCCATCCAACGCGCCATATCTTTTGTATTAGAAATGATATAGCCGGCAGGTTTATTCCCAGTATAATCCGGAGCGTTAAATGGAGTTGTTATAAAAAAGGAAGAACGGTAACCCTGTGCTAACTGTCCAGTGGCTTGAGCATCTTCTTTATAAACATACGTCTGGTGAAGACCTAAGGGTAGAAATACCTGCTCCTTCATAAAGTCTTCATAGCTTTGTCGTGATACAATCTCAATAACCAAACCCAATACGTCATAATTAACGGTTCCATAGTTATATTGTTCACCAGGAGAGAACGCCAATTCTGCATCTACCAGCGTTTCCACAGTCTTTTGCAACATATCAGGCGTATTACCTTGTGGAATATTTTGAAGATGTCTAATATTTGTTAGGCCGCTGGTATGGTGAAGAAAGTTATTTAGTGTAAGGTTTTGCATATCAACAGGTTTACCTTGATACTTTAACGTAAACCAAGGTAAATATTTTTGGATAGGGTCAGTCATTGATAGCAGCCCTTGCTCTTCCAATAGCAAAATCCCCATACCAGTAAAAGCTTTACTCACCGAGGCCAACTCATAGAGTGTATTTTCACTTGCAGACAGTCCCTTTTCAAGATCTGCATACCCAGAAGAAAAGTAGAACACTTCACCATCAGCAAGTATTGAGAGTGACATTCCAGGCACACCTGACGTACGACAGGCATCATCTAGCAATGCTTGTATTGCCACAGATTTCGAATCTGACAACGCATAACTTTGTGTTGCGAATCCTGAGAATAATATAAATATCGTTAATACAAAAACAATAGTCTTTTTCATACACTCTCCTTTCTGAAGAATTATAAGGGTATAAATAACTTATTTTTATAACTATAAACTAAATTCTGATTTATATTTCTATTTATCTATATAATATCAAATAATTGTGAAGAGTTACACTTAAACTAACGGGGGCGTTAGTTTAATAAGAAGTAAACAACTTTATTATTCATTTTTTAAGCATTACATAAGCAGATGGATATAATTTGAAACAACTTTAAAGAGCCTTGCTGCATATAGAATGTAGTAAGGCTCTTATCTTTTTTAATCAAAATTCAATAACTTTATTATCACTATACATGATGGTCTTTTTTTGGTTCATTATGTTTCTCATGTATGGTGAAAGCCTGTTACAATAGTAAAGAATAACTTGGGTACAAATTGATAATGAAATGGGGAAATATGCTGGATGAAAGCAACCGGAGTGACTAGAAAAGTGGATGAATTAGGGCGTATAGTAATTCCAAAGGAACTTAGAAATACGCTTGGGATTAAAGAAAAATCACCATTAGAGATTTTTGTAGAAGGGGAAGACATCATTTTACAGAAGTATCAACCTGGTCATGTTTGTGCATTAACAGGAGAAGTGTCAAATCGTAACATAGCATTAGCAAATGGTAAGATAACATTAAGTCCAGAAGGTGCAGAATTATTACTAAAAGAAGTAGAACAGTATCTTGTAAAATAAGTGCTCCTTTCAAGGGGTTTTTTTTATGGTTAACACAATAATTTCACGTACCGTAATTATTTAATAAAAATCAAAAAAAACAACAATATATTCTTTGATGATCTCGTTTGAAATGCCTCTCTACACCAGATTAATAAAAAACTTAGAAGTAGCATGAATATGGTGTTTATAATTGGGCGATAATGTCTACTACACTATTTACGAATAGAATTCAAGAGTCTCTTCTTTATTTTTTCTTAATTACTTGAACTCATTTAAATTCTTTGTTATTATTAACTTAGTTGATAAGCTCCACAAGTTAGCTCACGAGGTTGCTAAGCTTCACGAGTTAACTAACGAGGAGAGTCTGCTGTCAGCAGACTTACAAAGTTAACTAACAAACTTCAAAAAGAATACCCTCCGCAAGCGGAAGGTATAAACTCAAAGGCCGGCAAGCCTAAATTACAAAGTAAAGTCATTATCTTTATTTTTAAAGATTCGCTTAAAAATGCCGGCAAGCATTTGGAAAGCGAAAGTAATAATTAAAAACAGAAAGCAACTAATTACAAAACAAATAGTTGTTTTCAAACCAAAACAGAGATATAAACAAAAAGCAATCCAACCTAGCAATATACCGATTACACCAAACAATTGAAAACGGGCTTGACCCCAAAATATTGGTGCTGTAATCTCACACCCAGTGTTCCATACTGGACACAATGCATTATAAACTGAATACATACTCGTAAGTGTTAAACCCAGAAGCGTAGAGAATAAAGCTTTTAACACATCAAATTCGGTAATTGATGCAAAAAACAATGAAATTTTTGTAATAATCATTTGCAAAACCCTTTCTAAATGAATTTTTTTAAACTTTGACCACTTGCATCTATATAAAACGGACGGCAATCCGTGAATTTTGGTAACACAAAAAAGCCAGCACATTCGGCTTTATTTTTTTTGCCTTTGAATGGAAATTTATTCATATGTACAAATCGCTGTCTTTATAGATATACCATATTTCGGAAATATTCTCAATATTTTTGTAAATTTTCAGTTGGAAATTTTGTCATTATTCCTTAATTAAACGATTATTCTATTATTAATGTAATTCTTTATACGATAACCTTCGAAAAAGACCACTTATTGTTTTCATATTGTATTAGTCTTCCCTTTGTTTTTACCTCACTTATATTTTACATAAGAAAATATTGTCAGTCTGACCGGTGATTATATTCTAAACATTTTTTGTTGGAATTATTCAATTTAGATTATTGATTTGGCTATGGATTTATTTTATTCTGTAGCTGTTTAACCGATAATTAAAAGCGGCAGAAAAGCCATAAATAAAAACTTCTCTATTAACTTATTTTATTAAGATCGTTAATACATAGCCCAATTTCATGTAAACTATAACTCTTTTTATATCATTTTAGTCAAACTTACCACCTTTTTCCTAAAATATTCTACATCGTTACTTGTTCCTGATAACTCAAATTTTGATACAATAGGCACTTCATATTTAGTAGAAATTTTGTCAGCACTTGCACCAAACATGTCTCCCCAATTACGATTGCCACTTGCAGATACGCCTTTTAATTTTTCATTATTGCGTTCTAAAAAGTCTAAAACACGTTCCGGTACATTTCCAAAACCTGTTGTATACGTAATAAGAATAAAGTCTTCATCTAATACTAGAGCTTCATCAATTTGAACGGCCGGCATATTTAATTTGTGAATGAAACGCTTCACGTTTCCTGTCATAGAATCATATGCAACTAACATTTCCGACCCTCCCTCTCCGATCTATATTCTCTGTATGTCGTTTCTTGATTTCTCTATATATTGTATTACGTTTCAAAATAAGACACAAGATATATGTATAAATTCTTTCTTTTTTTAACTTTTACTTTTCGACATGACCGTCGATTTTTTTCAATACAAAGACTATGAAACAACATTCTAAAACTCATGTCAATAAAGTGCTTTTCAAAAAAGTTGTCAACGAATTTAACCTTATTTTTAAAAAAGTTAACAATATTTTTTGTCATAAAACAGTAAATGCTGGAGTAATATATTTCTCCAGCATCACGCAAAAAAGAACAGATATTAAACGATAATGGGCATGTGGCGGTACCCCTAGTACACAGACCCGAAAAGCCCTATTCCTCTATAGGGCTTTTCATTTTAAATAAAGTAATTTCCCTGTTATCAGAATTATCCAATTCTAGCATTATGTTACCACCTGTTCGTTTTTCATTGAAGTTCACTTTAAAACCAAATTTTTTATAAAAGTGCTCTAATCTGTCAAAATGCCCTATATCTACTGGAGATATACTCCCCTTTATACACGGAACACCTATTTCTTTTGCTACTTTTATTAAATATTCCATTGCAATTGAACCATTGCCAACATTTTCTTTTGTTATTAGTATATCTTCTATAAACAGACAATACCCTCTAGTATGGCTTTTTTCTAAAATCTTAGCATTAATCTTTGGAAAAGAATTAATTGCTAAATAAGATTCACCACACATCCTAATATATACAAATGCCCCTTCTCGTTTCTTAAAAACAAACAATTCCTCTTTTTCCTTATTTCTTTTAATACCTATAATTTCAGCATTCTCATAAAAATCAAATATCCTATGCGGTATTTTATATATCTTTTCTAAATCTTGTATTTCCAACCTCGCGTCTGCTTTTATTCTTCTTTTAAAATCATCTACTTGTGCTTGATATTTATTATGTAATTCATATAATTCTTCTTTAAATAATATTTTCATAATGGATTTTTTCATTTCTTTTAGCATATCAATCCCTCTCCCTCGCTCAATTATTCTATATGGGGTCACCATACATGCCCATCAACTTAAAAATGAAAACAAAGTGTACTTTCATTTTGTGGAGGTAAAGCATTCCTAAAATAGAAGCATACTCTTAATAATATGCATACCAAATAAACCCTAACGGGTTTCCTTTTTTAAATTATGCAACTTTCTTTTGTTTTTTCAACCCATTATACTCATAAACAACACCCATAATATCAAAAACAGTCTTCTTCTCATATCGATGAGATTTTCTTCCGTTCTTCTGTAGGAGGTGGAACAGGCTGATTAGGATCTTTGTTATTTCTTGGATGTTTTGTTGTATGGCTTGATACAAACTCGATAAGTGGTCTTGAATCATTCCAATTGCTTTATATTCACTTAATTCTTGTTTCTTCTTTTGTAAAATTAATTGTCGCATCTTAAACATAGTAGAAGAACATAGAAAAATGGCAATGAGTTTTCCATAAACATGGCATTCTAATCGCTCTTGTTTAATATGTTGCCAATGATGAATTTGAAATAAGGATTTCCAAGTTTTAAAAATGATTTCAATTTGCCAGCGGAGAGAGTAAAAATTATGGATTTGTTCCATCGGAGCAATCTCCCAAGGTGTATTGGTAACATATAGGTTCATGCCAGCTAATCGTTTGCTTTTTTCCGAATATGTAATCCCTTTTTTACTTTCTGTGTACACTTGTTTTTTCATACGCTCACGAAGTTGTTTTTCTGTTAATCGATACATAATCACCCGAGTGAATAGTTTTTTATCCTTTCCAATATAAGCTTCTTTTATTTCATAGGACTGTCCTGGTTTTAAGGTATCCATGATGTGCTCTAAATCAACTTTGATGTACTGAGATTGTTTTTTTATTGTTCCGTTTCGAAAGTATTCAGGAAATTCATTTTTGACATATACCCTATTGTTTAATTTGAGTCGCGATATATAGTACACACCACGTTGATCCATTTGATCTAAATCATCCAGTGAATAATAGCCTAAATCCCGAATACATAGGTCACCAGGGCGTAATGTTGATAAACACTCTGTTCCAAAGGTTTTATCATTATTTTTCCCTGGTTCCACTTGGAAATTTAAAAACTGACCACTATGTAAATCATATTCTAACTGGATTTTTATACCCGCTGTTTGTGCGCAACCACCTGATCCAGGATATACATTGGCCAAGTGTTTTGGTACGTGAAAAATGGTTGCATCTAAAATACGAATTCGCTGAAAATAGGTAAGTGAAGCACTTGGAATTGCTGACTTTCCACAAACTTTATTTTTTAATAATGTGGAGAAAATATGTTTCAAAAAGAACACTGCCTTTTTATTAAAGCGCTTATTTAGTCCTTCAGGACTCATAAGAGTTCCTGTTGATGCATGTAGCTGACTACACAATCGGACTAATGAATCACTCGCTACTCGTTGACTAATCCAGACACATATAGTAGCTAAATCATACCCTGAAAATTTACGTTTTCGTTTTACAAAACCTAGCTCTCTAGCGAGATTTTCCAAAAATGAAGGGGTAAGATGTTCATATAATTCTTCAGCGAATAATTGTAATTCGTCAGAAATTGATAGATACATACAAAAACGCCATCCTTTCCTATGATTCTACAGAAAGAATAGCGTATTTTTTGGTTCTGGTGCAAAGGTAGTGGAAAAGAAAATATAACATATATATTTCTAGCATAATGGTAGGATAATCCTGGTTCCTCATCATTTCTACTAAATCACGAAAAATTAAGTTGTACCGTACCAACGTACAGTTAACAAAATAATATCTTGCTGATAATGCTTCCATTTGAACAAATTTTCCTTTTCCATACCGATCACACATCTTTTGTAGAGTAATAGTATCAGCATATCCCAGTTTAAGAGGTTACTTACAAAATATTTAGAATTTTTTTGCGAGAATCCTCCGAAATGTAATACGGACTTTAAATACTTTCATTTATAATTCTCTATTTGTCTATACTTTTCATATCGCTGTTGTATAAGCTCTTCCGAGGATAATAGTATCAATTTTTTTAGAGATGATTCGATTACAGATTCAATCATTTTTGCCTGTGATTTTATATCATTTTGTGCTCCACCTTTAATTTCAGGAATGATTTCATCAATAATTCCTAAATGTTTTAAATCTTTTGCTGAAATTTTCATATGTTCAGCAGCTTCTGGAGCATACTTAGCGTCCTTCCATAGGATAGATGCTGCTCCTTCTGGCGAAATTACCGAGTACCATGAATACTCTAACATATGGATATGGTTACCGACACTAATGCCAAGAGCTCCACCACTTGATGCCTCTCCAATTACAATACAAACAATTGGCACTTTAAGTGTAGCCATTTCAAATAGATTTCGAGCTATCGCTTCAGAAATTCCACGTTCTTCAGACCCTTTCCCTGGATAGGCGCCTATTGTATCAATAAATGTAATAATAGGGCGATTAAATTTATCAGCTTGTTTCATAAGTCTTAGCGCTTTTCTATAACCTTCTGGATGTGCCATTCCAAAATTTCTTTCTATACTTTCCTTTGTATTTCTACCTCTTTGATGACCAATAACCGTAACGGGCATCCCTTTAAATTTTGCAATACCACCTATCATTGCTTTATCATCACCATATAATCGATCACCATGAAGTTCGAGAAAGTTTGTAAACAATAAAGGTATATAGTCCAATGTCGTGGGCCGGTTACGTAGCCTTGCAATTTGAACTCGTTGAAAAGGTGTAATATTAGAATAAATTTTATCTTGCATTTTATTTAAACGTTTTTCTAATACATGAATTTCTGACGATAAATCTACATTATTTTCTTTCATAATTTTCTTTAATTCATCAAATTTCTCTTTTAATTCAATAATAGGACGTTCAAAATCCAAACTCATTTTATCCTCCAAATGTTATGATTTACCTCACTCTAATCAAAAGGCTTAGAAATAGAATCAATAAATAATTCAAAACCATCCACAACTATTTTTTGTTCTGATTCTGATAAATTATTGAGAATACTTTGATAAAATGTAATGGATTGCTCTCTTAAGCAATTAACAGTTATGTGACCTTTTTCTGTGAGGTGCAGAAAAAGTTCTCTTCTATTTTTTTCATTTACTTCACGATAAATAAGCCCCTTTTTTACTAACTTATCTACCAATCTACTTACAGTTGAAGTCTCTAATCTAAGTTTATTGGATAGTTGCCAAACAGTTAATTTTTCCACCTCTAGTTCCTCTAACGCCATCATTTGAGAAGTTGGTAAAGGTTTTTCAAATGGTCCATTGGGCAAATTTTGAGATTCAAAAACCCCAGTTATTATAATCATTTTCTTAATATCTGTTCTTAGTTTTAAGGCATCTTCTCTTTTCAAAAAGGTCACCCTCCTACAACTAATGTATCATACATCAATTGTATTATACATGAATATGATTTTTTCACAAGCTTAACGTAAGCCAATATTACAACATGGACGAGATATTTCTTCTTGTTAAAATGGTATAAGTGGATTGTTTTCTACAAATGGCAGAACATCAATTATGTATCAGGGGCCTTTATGGGGTACCGCTCATCGCAATCAAGCTAAGAAAATAAAACTACCCCAAAAACGAAATTTTGTGATAACTTGTAACAAAAAACTCATAATTTTTGGGGGAATTCTAAATTCTTAAGTTGATGGGCATGGGGTCACCATATCAAAAAAAAAAATTGTACGTTTAGACACAATTGGGGCACATTTTATGGTAAGCAACAGTTAGTCTATAAACAAGCCATTTCTACAATTGCTACGTAATACATACTGGGCTTATGTAAATATTTCTCGATATTATACTATTACTATATAAACTATAATATAAGTAATTCTTTTTAATATATATATTTTGTTATTTCCTGTTGCAGAATCCTTATTATAAGGATTCTTTTTTTCTATCAAAAATCTACAAAGAAAAAAGATAAGATCGGGAACACAATCTTATCTTTAGCACAAGGAGTAAACAAAAGGATAACTATCATATTGTTATTATAATTTATTTTTTGTTAATTTGAATATTATAACCATAATTAACAAGTATATCTATATTGAGAAATTTATTACCAATTTAGTTATAAATGATTCGAAATTCCAATGTAAACTTTTATCCAAAAGTTTACATTCGTTTCCCCTTAAACATTGACTTTTATCTAATTTCATTGATATTAAAAAAACAGACAAAAAAGTATACATTCAAATCATTGAAAATAAAGGGATTGAAAATTAAATGGATAAAAAGCAACATTTAATTGATGTACAACCAATTCGGAGCATAGAACAGCTCGAAGATATGAAATGGTCTCTTTAAGGGGTTCAGCCGAGATACGTGTAAAACTAGGTCATAGTAATACATTTTTTACCAAACGTTGTTTATCGGTGATATTTGTAACATAAACGTTCGTTTTTGTTACGTTTTGTATTTGGAAATACGAAATATCCTAACCGTTGAACTAGCTGTAACAAAATACTGTATCAATAATAATCCGTAAACATTATTATTAAAATACCTTTTTGTTACACGATAATCAGATAATGGAAATAAAATACAGCCTATGACCCAAAATTACATGTATCTCGGCTGAACCCCTTTAACGTCATTGTTCAAACCGTGATTACATTTTATTCCTACTTGGGATTAATACTGGATTACGTGTGAGTGACTTACTTAAAATGGAAATGAATGAGATTTTAAAATTAAAGAGAAAAAAGAGGAAAGAATTTAAAGTTAAAGAAGGAAAAACAAAAAAGGAACGTATCATAAATATTACTTCTATTTTTGAGGAAGTATTTCCATACGCTAAAAATCTAAAAAGTACCTGGTTATTTCCTTCTCGAAAAGGTGATAAACCCATTAGTAAAATTCAAGCCTATCGACAGTTACAAAAAGCCGGGAATTTTGCCGGAGTCGAATCTTTAGGTACCCATACCATGCGTAAAACATTTGGATATTGGTTTTACAAGCAAACAAAGGATATTGCTATGTTACAAGAAATATTGAATCATAGTACACCACAAATTACATTAAGGTACATCGGTATTAATAAAGAAGAAAAAGATAATGTACTTGATACATTCCGAATCTAATTTTAATTAGTTGCATTTATTGGTAAGAGGTGTGGGGAATGTGTGATAAAAAAATCCCCTGTTAAAGGAGATTTACAAATTGATTAGACACAAATTTCTATGAAGTTTTCTCCAAGAGGCGTAATATCAACAATTCCTTTGATAATATTAATATCGTCAATTTTTATTGGAACATCTCCAACTGCTAAATTAATCAGTTCTAGCATTTTTTTCTTACTATCGCGATATGGGTGCTCGAGATATTTTTTATAGAGCTCATCATCATTTAAGCCGGTTTCATAAGATATTGAAACTAAACCTAATCGGGATAAATTTGACATAGATGTTGCGTTTAAATTGATATCTATAGAATCTGGATTTTCTAGAAATACATTTGTTTTACATGGAGCAGTTCCTGTGGTAGCGCGATAAACATATTGAACAATTGGATATCTAGCGGTTTCTTTAAATAATTTTAAATTTGTCGCATCTAATGGTGATAGTTGTTTAATAATCTCTACAAATGATGGGTGAGCTTTTGCAATTGTTTTTACATTAATAGAAGATGCTATAAGATTGGCAAACATCTTCCTTAACACATCATTTTCAAAATAATACTTAGATGCTTCTAAACTTGGACCTACAATATGTAAAGGTGGTTCAACTATGTTTTTCTCTGGAATAGATGATACAGCTTGTTCTAGTTCTTCTTTAAATTGATTTAGTGCATGAACCCGCTTTAACTGAGTTTTTTCTGCATAAATATCTATGCCCCCGAACGCGATAGTCCAAATTGAAGAAAGAGTGTTACCTGTCCTTTGTGCTAATGGTGTTACGGCTTCGTCAAGAAATTTCGGAATAATATTAATCTCCATATTAATTCATCTCCTTTTATTACATTATAACGAAAAAAATAGAGGTTGCGGATAAAAATGGAAGTGATTTATGAGAATCCATGGTTAACTACTTTGTTTATTGGTTGGTTTTTCTTTTGTCTGTCCAGTGTAGTTGCGATGTTGAAGTCTAACAAAACAAACGAACACAACGAACGAAAATAGAGAGGGTTAACAGGTGCTATCATTATGTTTTATAATTGCACGTAACTATGTGTATAGCTAGTATGTATAAATTAATATTGAATATAAGCATATGTCTTTCTGTAAGAATCCTACAAATTCTTCTCTATTTACCTATACTTATAATTTCACTAATTTATTATGGTGTAGATATTAATTTAAAGTTTTTTATACTAAACAACTAAATGGATTTTTTAGGTAGAGAAAATGATATACCATTCTGTTTTCTTAATTCACATAATTTTCAAAATTAAAATTTATGGATGTTAATATTTGTTATATAATAAACTTGTCATAGCATTACCCCTGTAGTTTCTATGATGATAGTTTGTTTGTCCCGTATATTCACCTGAAACTAAAAAGAACTTGTAGGATTCCTACAAGTTCTTTTTTCTTTTCTTATTGTAATTAGGATAGAAACAATAAGAAAGTATTTATCGCTAGTTTGCTAACTAAAATTTTTATATTTTTGAATTTTAATAGGTTTCATTAATAAAAATTTTTAGACTATAGAATGAATCATTAGACTGATAGAAAAATACGGTATGTATTATATAGATTGACAAATATATTTGGAATTACACTTTATAAGTCCCAAAAAGTAAAGTTTTTGGACATTTTTATTTACCGGTAGTTAAAATGCATTATTATAGGTTTGAGATGTTCCAAAAAACTGTTGTAAAATTAAATATGAAAATAAAATTATTTAAAGTGATTGTTCAATATTTTATCTTTAAATGATATATAGGAGGAAAAATGTACGAATTAACAATGGGACTAAAATATGATGACTTTTTGAAATTAGAACAAAACTATAGGTATGATTTTGTGGGGATTGATTATCAGAATGATCTTTTGCGTGGACATATCTTTGTATTTCGAACAATTAAAGAAGGAAAAGGAAAGGGTAATATATTAATTGATTTAGTTCATCCCACTAATATTAATGCAATTAGTGCTAATTTACATGGAGATTGTCATTTTCATATATTTAAAAACGAATGTTCTATAGGAGATCAACCTATTGAAATTACGGAAAATATTTTTTTAGAGAAAATAGAAAATGTATCAAATTTTGAATACTATGTATCCATAAAGGAACAAAAATATCGGTCAAATAACAAAATACTAACCCATGATTCTGATTATGAGTATTTTCCAGCAGTTAAATATCTATTATTTACTCAATATCATGAACCTCTTGCAAATATGAATAGCCTTGAATTAGCTCCAATGTTTAAATTGCAGAAAGAACACATTTGGCATAACAACAGATATTTTAATTTTAATCGTATTTCTAGTCTGGATGTAGATAAACAGGTAAATCACAAACTAGATCCCTCTACACCGTGGTGGAAGGTTAAAAATATTATTGAAAATGAGCGGAAACATTGGAGAAAACAAAGTGAGGAAAAATACAATCAACTTTTACATTTGAAGAATTTACAAGAATATTTTCCTATTGAAAGATAATATACAAATAAAAAAGGACCCAGATTGGGTTCTTTTTTTAGTCGTAAAGGTACACCTTTTGGTTCATTTTTCATTACTACGTGTTCAAAGACGTAAAGAACACTTGATATGTCTATAAAAGTATACCTTTACAGATACATAGAAACCAATAAATAATCACGTCTATAAATACTTATTTTCTATTTTACAGACATCTGTTTATTACATACACCTTTACAGACATTATTGGTATAATTAACAGAGAGGTGTAGCTTATGAAACATAAAAAATTTGGATATGTCCGAGTTTCGAGTAAAGATCAAAACGAAGAACGACAAATTCAGAATATGAAAGATTTAGGAATAGAAGATCGAGATATTTTCATTGATAAACAATCTGGAAAAAATATGGAGCGAGAGAATTATCAAATGTTAAAGCGTCTTGTTCGTACGGGAGATACCATTGTATTTGATTCATTAACAAGACTTGGGAGAAATATGAATGATACATTAGAAGAATTTAGGTACTATGAAAAACATAGAGTAAATTTACAATTTATAAAGGAACCCTATATTAACGTCAATTACACTGGAGAAAGTACAAATGATGTCATTCAGAGCGCAATTCAAAAAGCAACACTGACAATATTATCTGCCTTTGCAGAAAAAGAGCGCATTGATATTAAACAACGTCAAGCTGAGGGAATTGCTCTTGCCAGGAAACAGGGTAAACGTTTAGGACGTCCACCTGTTGAAATAACAGAAGAATTCACGGATGCTTACAAGGAATGGAAATCCGGTTCAATTACAGCAGTAGGAGCCATGAAAAAGTATGGTATCAAACGTTCTTCTTTTTATAAGCTTGCTAAACAGTATGAAGAAAAAATAATGGGATAATTTGTCTTATTAACATTATCTTAAAAGGAACTTGTAGTGATTGCTACAAGCTCCTTTTGTTTTACTCTTGTTGTGGTTTTTGCTCTTGTTTCTTTATATCCCACTTAGTTCAGATAAAACATTACAAAAATTAGTTATCTTAATTGGTGCAGGTTTCTTTATATCCCATATCGTTCAAATAAAACTAGATTGTTAATGTCATAGTGACTTGGCTTCGTGTCCTTTAAATCCCGCATAGTTCAGATGAAACTCAACTTGAACAATGGCTTTACACCTTACATTGTATCCTTTATATCCCACTTAGTTCAGATAAAACAGGTACCTTTAATATTTTCTGCATTGTCTTTCTTGTCTTTATATCCCATATAGTCCAGATAAAACGAAGACGCTGACACCAGAGGAGTTGCAACCACATTTATTTATATCCCACCACGTTTTGATAAAACTCAATAATTTCATCTAGATACGGTGACACACCTTCGTTTATATCCCACTTAGTTCAGATAAAACTATGGATCGTTTGCCGCTCCAATTGGAGCATATTTCTTTATATCCCACATGGCTTAGATAAAACAAGAAACTAGCAAAGAAATACCATCCAGATCTAGGATTTATATCCCATATAGTTCAGATAAAACAAATGAACGCAACAACCACTTTCACAGTCTTATGGTACTTTATATCCCACTACGTTTAGATAAAACAGGGACAGTTCCAGCTGGCAGGCCTAGCAATACTTACTTTATATCCCACTACGTTTAGATAAAACGTAGGTTTTACCAGAGAAACTAGGGAGGTTTTACTACTTTATATCCCACTACGTTTAGATAAAACCCTATCTATATACGGATGATACACCTTATGATAGCAACATTTTAACAGGTGTATCAACCAGCATTTTGCAGCGAATCATCGATCATGTTTTTGTCTTCTCTTAAAACTTGCTGAAAGACCTTGTCATATCAAGGTTTTCTGTGTTTTTTATGAAAAAGAGGTCCACTGCAAAATTACGGAAGTACCATATGATTTTTATCTTTACTATATGGGATCAAGAAAAAATCGTTATTTGCACAAAAAGATTTTCCCCATTTATTTCTACGTATTTATTGAACCTTAATTTTCTGATAACTTATAATGGTTTTATATTGAAGATCAAGGAGGAAGATGATGAGATTGAAAGTAAGCTTTACTTGTAAAGTAATTCCTCTCTCGTATCGATTTATGTTTGTGAGCTTTATCAAAGAAGCTCTAAAAACATCAAATGCAGTATATGCAGAGAACCTATATATCTTTGAGAATAAACCGAATAAAAAAAGCAAGAATTTTACGTTTTCTGTTTATCTTAAAGACTATATTTTAAAAAATGATGAATTCCTCCTTCAGAACGGATTGGACTGGATTATTAGTTCACCTGATCCTGAATTCATTTCTTACTTAGTAGATGGTTTAAACGAAATTAAAGAATTTCAGTACAAAGGATACAAACTACAGAAGAAGAACATATCTATACTACCGGAAGTCAAAGTGAAAAGCGATACGGTAGTATTCCGCACCCTTTCCCCTATTTTTATTAAAGACCGAGCTGGGAAACCTCTTGCTCCAACAGAAGAAGGTTATGAAGAGAATTTCAATTATATTTGTGATATGAATTTACTTAATTATCATGGAGAAGGCTTGAAAAGACCTTTGCAATTTATACCTATGAATTTAACAAAACAAGTTGTAAAAGAAAAATTTGATAATACCCCTAATCACCAGCACTTTGAAGCTTATAAAGGTACATTCTTGTTAAAAGGAGACCAAAAGGACTTAGAAATCCTTCGTCAAATTGGTACATCCTTCAAAAAGTCACAAGGGTACGGCTGCGTGTCCGTGGAGTACCAATGATTCGATTATATTTAGAAGATTGGGCTACGAACACTGGTATTTTGGGGTTTTATCGTATTTTAGAGCATGCTGAAACAGATTTATTTGAAAACGAAGAGACATATATAGATTTTGATCCAATATTGATTCACGATTTTCCGAAATGGTTTTTCAATTATGCTTTTGATATGTTTTCTGTTGCAAATGAAAAAGAAAATAAGATGAATAATTATCTAACATCCGCTATATCCAATTTTAAACGTTCTAAAGACTCTATCTTTACTGAGATTAAAGGTACAGAAAATAAGTTGAATAAGCGTTTGCCAATTGAAGCTAGAGCTTTAAAGGAACTGTTTAGCAGCAAAAATGATGTATCAACTATTGAAGAATTAAAGACAATCACAAAAGGTTACTTGAAGTTGTTAAAGCAAGAACAAGTAAATGAAGTACTAACATTAAATATGATTCGGTTTCGTTTAGGAGAATTGCATGGTCAAACAAGTTTCTTACAAAGATCACGCAGTACCCTGAATCGTTCAGAGCATGAAGAATTTCTTGCAAGAGACTTCGTTCAACCTATTTTACTAGAACAAGAGGTTCTTTCTGTTCTTCGTTCTTCTAACAGCACTAACGAAGCAATAGAAGACTTAAACAAAATGATACAGCAATCTGATGATGAAGATATTAAAAAGTTAGCGAAACAAACAATCACGAAACTGAAGAAGGATGAATTACTGTATTGTCCTGTTATCGAGGGGCAATTTGCTCTTACAGATTACACGGAAACGGTATTTCTTCCGAATGCAGTCAGTTTAGCAAATGCAACGAATTACACATGGAATAATCAAAAAATGTTTCCTATATCTAATCTTTATCGATTAATCATGTTTTGTTCTGTTTTTGGGCTCTATAGGGATCATATAGACAAAGATACAGTAGTTTATTCCTTTATTCAAACTGATGAGGATTTTGATACACTAGCGGAAATAAATGATTTATTTGTCACCAATAAAAAGCAAGACAATCCTTTTGAAGTGTTTTTATACAACACATTAAAAGAAGCCAAAGATAAAGCAAATTGGATTTCTAAAAATATGTTAATAGTTGAATTCCAAAATAGTGGGAAAAAGACGACTCTTACACAGAATTTTTTATCAGAACATGCCATTCAATACCTTCAAGAGCGTGGAGGAAAAGAGATCGATCATATTAAATATCCACAGTTTCGGAACGTAATCCTACGTAAATTATTAAATGGAGAGCATTTTTTTCGTGATATCACTATTCAATTGAGGAAAAACGTAGATAACAATTATTCCAGTTATGATACGTATGCGGCCACTTTGGCTATGTTTCATTTAAATAGAATAAAGGAGTGTTATGGCATGTCTAACGGAACACGAGAAGCACAATATGAATCTATGCAAAAGAGAATCCATTATGCGCTAATGGATGGACGCGAAGTACGTAGAAGGCTTACTGAACGTAGAATGGAAAATAAGATTCCAGGCATTACTTACCGTCTGTTAAATGCCTTAACTACAAATAACCGTCAACAATTCTTTGAAACATTATTCCGCACCTTTTTATTAGTGGAAAAGAACACTTCTATGTATGTGGATGCTACAAGGGAACATAGTAATGAGTTTGAAGGTATTGCAAGTGCTTTACTATCCGGATTAAATGACAAACCCTATAAAAAAGAAGGGGAGGAAACAAACTAATGGCTGGATTAACATTAACGATCGTGTTTCAAGGAGATTCATTAAATTATGGTGAAGGAATCGGTAACGTCTCCGAATTAAAGAAATTTAATCGTGGAAATGGAGATGTTCATACATTTGCTTCACGGCAAGCTGTTCGATACGATATGGTTCGTTTAGGAGCCGAGCGTTATGGTTGGAACTTAGATACAGTTGGCCGTGACAAAGGAGAAGGGGAAGGAAAAAGCAAAAGCGTAGTTCAATATTCTCCTAGTGCTACCATTCAAGAGTCAGAAGAAATGGATTTATTTGGTTACATGAAGACAGTAAAAGGGGACATGGGGAACAAACGCCCAGCTAGCATTCGATTATCTCATGCTGTTTCTCTTGAACCGTACCGAGGGGACTTAGAATTTTTAACAAATTTAGGACATGCTTCACGTATCAAAGAAAACCCAAATATCGCAACATCTGAGCGGCATACAAGTTTATATTCTTATACCATTACTATTGATTTAGATAAAATTGGTGTAGATGGAGAAATTGAATTACCACGTGAAGAAAAGGCAAGACGTATCAAAGAATTCTTAGAAATTGTATTTTCCTTAAATCGTAATATCCGCGGGCGACAAGAAGATTTATCTCCTTTGTTTGTAATTGGAGGTCTGTATGCTATTAATCAACCATATTTCTTAGGGCGTACACAATTAGTTCTGACAAAACGTGAATACCGTTTAAATTCTATTATGCTACAAGAAATTTTAGAACGTCGCAGTATGGGACGGACTGTACAAGAACAAACGCATGTTGGTCTGTTATCTGGTGTTTTCGTGAATGAAGGGGAGCTACGAAATCTTGTTTCAAGCGACTCAACACATACAATTCAAGGTATGCTAGATTATCTATTACAACAAGTGGAGAATTATTATGTCGGCTAATACGGTGTTACGAGTAAAGTTGTACCAACAAACTGCCTGTTACAAGAAACCTATGGCACAAAAAGCTAAGGAAACCTATCCTCTTCCACCGTATAGTACGGTGAAGGGGTTCCTTCACTATGTATTAGGTGCAAATGAATTAATTCCAATGGAAATCAGCATCCAAGGTACTCACGAGGGAAAGCTGTTTGATTTGCAAATACATCATTTTTACAAGTCAAAAGAAGTTACAACAATGCCCATGCATGTTCATATGTTGAAAGAAATCTCCCTTATTTTCCATGTACGTGCCGAACAAAGTGTATTGGAACAATTACAAACAGCATTAGAAAACATCAATGAAGCACCAAGCCTTGGTCGACGTGAAGATTTAGCGGTCATTGAAGGCGTGAAATTGGTAACGTTGAACGAAAGACAAACAAAAGAAATCATTACACTCAAAAATGATATTTATATACCACGTCATTGCATTGTTGATCGCCTTGATTATATGAATTATAAAGGAATTTCATATCGTTTGAATACGGTATATCAAGTGAAACAAGAAATTCGTACTTGGGAGACAGTTCAAACACAGTTCTTCCGTAAAGGAGAAGGGTTAAATTCACCTCAGTATATGGAAGATGAAGATGGACATATTGTATTTTTCCATGCCTTATGAGTAGGCATGGATTTGTTTCAGGAGGAGAAACATGGAAGATCTGATTTACGCAAAGTGGGATCAGCAAACAGGAGAATTTGAAACATTACAAGAACACACAGGACAGGTATTAGAAAATTTATCTTTACTAAAACACTCGTATGGATCTCTGTTTTCAGAAGAGATTTGGCAACTTTCACAAGTAGCTGCCCAATACCACGATGCGGGAAAGATTTATGAGGGATTTCAACAATTTATTAAACTTAATATGGGGTTATCCTTTTTAACAAAGCAAGAAATTGAAAAAAAATATCCTAATGTTCCTCATGCCTTTATTTCCTTACTTTGTGTTCCATTTTTAGAATTACATTATTCCAAAAGTACAGAACGGGTTGTGAAAGAGGCAATTGCACATCATCATGTACGAAACGTAATGTTTGATGCCCAAATACTAAATGCAGTTTTACCAGATTTAAAAGGGAAAATAGACCGTTTGGAGCAAGAATTTTGCTGTTCTGTTAATAAAGATCTTGATACTACAACTATAGGTTGGAAACCAATTAAGAAAAAAGATAAAGAATATCCTCTTCTTGTACTTGTAAAGGGACTTTTAAATCGTGTAGATCATGCGGCTTCCGCAGGAGAACTTGTGGAATATCATGCGGACAAAGGAGTTGGGACTTATGTCGATGAATTCCTAAAAAAGAATGGCCATAAACCACGCAATCTACAACTCTTTTCTTATGAGAATCGAAACAAGAATATTGTGGCTGTTGCACAAACTGGTATGGGAAAAACAGAAGCTTCTTTATTTTGGATTGATGAAGCTAAAGGTTTTATTACACTCCCAATCCGTGTAAGTTTAAATGCCTTGTATGAGCGTATAACAAATGGAATGAGATATGTAGATGAAGAGGAACAAGCAATTGCTGGGTTGCTACACAGTGGTAGCGTGGATTTTTTACAGACATTAAACAATGATTATGAAACCAATGAGCTTATCTATGAACAGTCTCGTTTATTGAGTAAAAAGTTAACATTTAGCACAATTGATCAAATTTTGAAGTTTCCATTCTTATTTCGAGGATATGAGAAATACCTGGCAACAATGGCGTACTCTAAGATAGTTTTAGATGAAATACAAGGTTATTCTCCGAAAATCTTAGCTGTTTTACTCAAAGCATTGGAAATGATTCACCAGATAGGCGGGAAATTTATGATTATGACCGCTACGCTTCCTACTGTTTTTATGGAAACAATGGAGAAACGAGGCAAAATCATGGTAAGTGATTTTGTAAAAGAGGAATTCTATAATGACTTAATTCGTCACCGCATATCTATACGCAAAACAAAGATCGATGAGGATTTAGAGCATATTCGTGAAGCTGGACGAAATAAACGTGTATTGATTATAGCTAATACCGTAAAAGAAGCAAAACGTATATACGGGTTGTTTAATAATGAAAATGTAAGGTTGTTGCACACGCAATTTATTCAACAGGATCGTGCCGTTTTAGAAGAGGAAATTAAGAAATTCGCACCAAATGATAAAAACCGTGAAGAACAAAGTGGGATTTGGGTCGCCACCCAGCTTGTAGAAGCTTCATTAGATATTGATTTTGATTTGCTATTTACTGAAATCTCTACATTAGATAGCTTATTTCAGCGTTTAGGTCGTTGTTATCGTGGAAGAGCCTATCAAGGTACAGAACCTAATGTCTTTGTTTATACAGAAGCACAAGGGATAGGGTTCGTTTACGATGAGGATATTGTTCATAACGGCTTAAAACTATTAGAATCCTTTAACGGACAAAAACTACGTGAGAAAACAAAAATGGAGCTTGTCGAAACATTATATAAAACAGAAAATCTAAGCAAAAAATACTTAGATGAATTCTACCAAGCTTTAAAGGTATTGGATACACTTCCACTAAACGATATGGGAAATACAGAAGCACAAAGGTTGCTGCGTGATATTGATAATTATCAAGTTATTCCCTGGTCTATATATGTAGAGAATCATGAGCTATTTACTACATTTAAACAGGAAAAAGATTCGAAACAGCGAAAAGTATTACGAATGCAAATCGAAAAGCTTACAACCTCTATTTCTAGAAAACAGGTTCAACGATATGGAATCGAAATAAAGGAAATTGATATTCCCGGACTTCAATACATTCACACTTTAAATTGCAAGTACGATTTTGATAAAGAGAAGATAACAGGAACAGGAATTGTACTTCCGTAATTTTGCAGTGAACCTCGTTTTTATAAAACATGTAGAAAACCTTGATATGACAAGGTCTTTCAGCACTTTATAAGAGAAGACAAAAACATGATCGATGATTCGCTGCAAAATACTGATTGATACACCTGTTAAAATGTTGCTATCATAAGGTGTATCATCCGTATATAGATAGGGTTTTATCTAAACGTAGTGGGATATAAACGCTACATCTACTTCTTTGTACGTTTGTTCAAAATTAAGTTTTATTTAAACGTAGTGGGATATAAACTAAGACGAGATATACCGGCTTATGAACATATTAGATGGTTTTATTTAAACGTAGTGGGATATAAACTTCATTACTTTTGGATACTTTGTATTAAATGCTCCCGTTTTATTTAAACGTAGTGGGATATAAACAGCATTAACATCTTTTGTTTTTTATCAAACTTCAGGGTTTTATTCGAACTATGTGGGATATAAAAGTTTGTAATGGAACCATAGAAATAGAGTCCTAATTAAAAAGGGCTCTATTTCTATGGTTGCTACCTTCAAATTTTTTATCTTTCATTAGATCAATTTCACATTCAAGTTCTTTGGTTTCTATATTTAAAAAGTCCATTGTTATTGCAAGAACTTTTCCATCTTTATTTCTCTTAGATCCCCATAAACGAACAACCCTATTAATTTTACTATCTTCATATATAATTTGAACTGTTCTTAATTCTTCTCCATCCACAAATTCACGATGTATCCAACACTCTTTAAATTCCAAATTCTCATCAGATTGATGCATGTAATATTTCAACATTACTTCTTCTAATTCTGGGAACCCCAAGCCTTTTTTCTCCAAACAAATATACTCAAAATCCCAAAACTCTCTAAAATGATAGATAAGCTCTTTTTGACTTTTCATCATAATTCCCCCACCCCATAATTTTTTAAGCGCTATGTATATTTGATATCTGTTACATGATTAATTTTTATATATAATACTTTATCATGTTGGTTCCTAATTATTAATTCATTACAAATCATATCGTAGTAATGAATATAACCCACTTCGGAATATGCTTTGTTTTGTTTTTTGTATGAAATGCTTATTTGCTTATTTTCAGCCATTGCCTCACAAACGATTTCATTTATCTCATCTAATTGTTGCTCATCTAAAATAGGCATCGGTACTTCATTTTGTTTTTCATACAATTCATTTAATCCTTCAAACTGTTCTTTTATTGCTGAGAACGGTACCCAGCGCATCATACCTCTGTCCATGATGTATATTCCTCCTTATTCTTTATGTCCACCAATTTTATTATTTCTATCACGTTGTGTAGCCCCTGGAATATAGCTAATACCTCTCATAATTGAATTTTTACCATGTTTATGCCTTATACTATCCATTGTTTTTGCTAATTTCCTTTTAGTATCTTTTTGGGAAGTATCTTCGAACAATGACATTTGAATTGCATCATCCCTGGTCAAGTTTTTTAATGTAATGTGTATTTGTCGCACCGGATGACCAGAATGAAACCTCCTTAATAGTTGCAATGAGGCCTCATACACCTCTTCTGTTAAACATGTTGGCTGATCTAATGTAATCGCTCGTTTAAAACCTCCACCGATGTATTTGCTATAGCCTATAGAAAGCTCAACCGTACGACAACATTTATCTATAGATCGTAAGCGAAAACAGGTTTCTTCTATTTGTTCTAGAAGAAGCATTTTTAATTTTTTGGGGCTAAAACAGTCTTCTAATAATATTTGTCCTTTTGTAATAGAAGTGCTTTTCGGAATGTATTTATTAGCAATACGGCTCTCATCAATACCGTATGAAAAACGATATAACTCTTCACCTTTTACTTTGCCAAATCGCTTGATTAGATGTTCTTTAGGCGTTCTAACAACATCCTTCAAGGAGAATAGCCCCATGTTGTGCAACGCTTCTTCCGTAGCCTTTCCAATTCCCCATACTTTTTTAAGGGGTTTAATATTCCATAATTTCTTCGAAACATCTTCGTATGACCACATTGCAATCCTGGAATTCGAATGTTTACTTTCCACATCTAGAGCAACCTTTGAGAGAAATAAGTTAGGTGCTATCCCAATGGATGCAGTTATACCAGTTGTATCATATATCTCTTTTTGAATTCGTTTAGCAATTACAATTGGATCACGTCCGAAAAGGTGCGCTGTTTGTTGCATGTCTAAAAAGCATTCGTCGATTGAGTAAACGTGTAGATCCTCTAATGCTACATACTTTGTATAAATTTCTGTGATTTGATTTGAAATTTCAACAAATCTTCTCATTGTTGCATTCACAATAATAATGTTCGGATCTTTTGGTACTTCGTATAATCTGGTTGCTGTGGAAATACCTAATTTTTTAAGTTCAGGAGTCGCAGCCAACACAATAGATCCATTTCTATTCACATCCCCAACGACAGCTAATTTTACTTTCAATGGATCTAGGCCTCTCATAACACATGCACAACTGGCAAAAAATGAACAAAGGTCTATGCAGAAAATCATTCGATTCATGCATTTTGAGTAATCAAACATCGTTTCATCCTCCAAAAACAGAACGTTTGTTCTTATTATAAACCTATTGTTTTGGTTTATACAACCATTTAGAAAATATTTTTTATTATCATTATGGTACGTGAAATTATATATATTTCTTCAATATTCGACCATTGAACAATATACTATCTCTTAGTTTATTAAACTTATTTTCATTACTCTATAAATTTTTAAAAGCCTAAACCCTTGTGTATCAATGGTTTTAGGCTTTTAATTTTATAGGAATACCCTTTGCAACAAGTTGCCATTAGGATAGTGTATCAGCAACTTGTAGCTATTACTATGAATGCTAGATTCCCCGAAATTATTACATATATTTTTAATTTATTAGTTTCTATATCTTATGCTTACATATTTCTATACATTCCTTAAAAGTGAAACTGTTTTAACAATGGGACTTTTGGACAAACTATTACTACAAAATCCTATCTAGAGGTGAAGAAATTGGAATGGTTTGTTATAAAGCCCAGGAGTAAGCTAGGCAAATTTTTAGATCGCCATGATCTAACGCAAGAAGAAGTTTCAAAAGTTAGTGGTGTAAGTAAAAGTACATTAAGTCGCCTTTGTAAAGGTAATGCCTTTCATCCTTCATTTAAAAATCAAAACAAGCTTATTAATACATTACGGAAGTTAACAGGTAAAAATATCAATCATACAGATTTCTGGACTTAATAAGGGCTACTAAACTATGTAGTCCTTTTTAACAATTTAGTTGCCAAAAATCTATATTTTTTGTAATTCAGTTGCAAAGAATGAACTACAAAACTTCCTTTAAGAGAAATGTACGTACATATACATTATATTTTATTCCATAACTCTCTAACCTCTGTTCACGATAGTCTGATATTGTAAAAAATAAAATGTTTGGTACGATATTCCTTTGTTTTTTATATAACTTTGCAATTAAACTATAATACTGTATTTTTTCTTCATTATTCTTCATGTGTTGCAGCCTATCAATCTCAACAAAATGCGGTATCTGATCCACTACATAATATGCATCTGGTACAATTATTTTTTCTTCATTTTGATATCTAAATTTTATAACTTGTTCTGTCTTCCAATCCGGAAAATCTAACCACATCCAAGCCTCGTTGCGTAAAAGAATATGTTCAAGTTGATGCTTCTTTTTTCGTTCATCCGGCTCTAATCCTAACAAGGCACAACCTTTTTTATTAAGATAGTAAACATACTCTCGGTTATGAGAGGTCACATGGCAATATTGCCGTAGATCCTTCAAAATACGATTTGCATTTCGAATACTACCTAGCGCATGTATTGCTTGCAATTGCCTCCTGGACGCAAATTCCAACTTATTTAAACTCGATAAAATCTCGATTTGTCTCGCTCTCTGTTTGAGTTTCTGGTGCCTCATTTTGCTTCACCACCTTGTATTGCTTTAGTAACTCCCACATATCTTTATCCTTTAAAAAAGGTACCTGGATTTCTTCTGTACGATCAGTCTTAAATAATGCCCTTCCTGGAAGAGAAGGCAGATCTTCCAGACCTGATTCATCC